>JAYZAP010000162.1:0-4357 GCA_036339655.1 Pseudomonadota bacterium
GGCACTAGAGATGCCGCAAGCGCCCGATGCCGGCGAGGCGACAAATGCCGTCCCTGAAGAGTGACGCCATTCTGGAGCGTCTGCTGGCGCTCCATCCCAAACTCATCGACCTCTCCCTCGACCGCATGGAGCGGCTGCTCGCTGCCCTCGGCAATCCCGAGCGGCACACACCGCCGGTGGTTCACGTGGCTGGGACCAACGGCAAGGGCTCGACCATCGCCTTTATGCGAGCCGCCCTGGAAGCCGCCGGCCCTCGGGTTCACGCCTATACCTCGCCCCACCTGACGCGGTTTCACGAGCGCATTCGTCTGGCCGGCGCCTTGATTACCGAGGACGATCTAGAGGCCCTGCTCGAGGACTGCGAGACGGCCAACGGCGGTGCGCCGATTACCTATTTCGAAAGTACCACGGCGGCCGCGTTTCTGGCGTTCAGCCAAGTCGAGGCCGACGTCCTGCTGCTGGAAACCGGCCTCGGCGGGCGGCTCGACGCCACCAACGTTATCGGGCGGCCGGCGCTGACAGTGATTACCCCGGTGTCCATCGACCATACCCAATACCTCGGCGAGGGGCTGGCGGTTATCGCCGGTGAGAAGGCGGGGATCCTCAAGGCCAGCGTCACCGGCGTAATCGGCCCGCAACCCAACCCCGCGGCCGAGGTCATCGCCGCCCGCGCCGCCGCCATCGGCGCGCCGCTGCTGTGGCACGGCGAGCACTATGGGTTCGAGGCCACGGCGTATGGCTTGCGATACAAGTCTGGCGACGTGGTGCTCGATCTGCCTCGGCCTGGCCTGTTCGGCGCTTACCAGGTCGACAACGCGGCCCTGGCGGTCGCCGCCGTGGGGGCTTTGCCGGGCTTCGCTGTTGACGCCACCGCCCTGGCCCAGGGTCTGACACGGGTAGAGTGGCCAGCCCGACTGCAGCGGCTCGACGGCGGGCCATTGGTTGATCGCCTGCCCGAGAGCTGGGAGTTGTGGCTCGATGCCGGCCACAATCCTCATGCCGGGGATGCCTTGGCCGAGGCCATGGCGGAGTGGCACGACCGTCCGCTTCATCTCATCGCCGGCATGCTGAACAGCAAGGACGTGGTGGGCTATCTGCAGCCTCTCGCGGCGGTCGCCACCGACGCTCGCTGCATCGCTATTCCCGGCGAGGCGGCTAGCCTGCCCGCCGCCGACCTGGCGGCGGCGGCGCGCCAAGCGGGCCTTGCCGCGACGGTTGTCGGCGGCGTTGAGGCCGCCATGAACGATATCCTGGCCGGCGGTGCTGCGCCGGGCCGTATTCTCATCTGCGGCTCCCACTATCTGGTCGGCGCCCTGCTCGCCGAAAACCGTTAGAGCGGCCGCATATAGAGCTCGTAGTCGGCCGGGGTAATGCGCGTCTGAAAGGCGGTGAACTCCTGCCATTTGCAGGCGCTGTAGACGTGGCAATAGTCGGCCCCGAGGTAGCCCGGTAGGATCGCGGCGTTGTCAAAGGCGCGCAAGGCGTCGAGCCAGTGGATCGGCAGGTCGGGCGTGGCCTGTTCGTTGGCGTTGCCCTCGATCGGCGGCCCCGGATCGAGGCGCTGGGTCAGGCCGTGGTGGATGCCGGCCAGGACCACCGCCGCCACCAGGTGGGGGTTGGCGTCGGCGCCGGCGTTGCGGTGTTCGATGCGCCGGGCCTTGCCCTGGCCGGCCGGCACCCGGAGCGCCACGCTGCGGTTGTTGTAACCCCAGGTGGTCATCATCGGAGCGTAGCCGTCGGGCTCGAAGCGGCGGTAGGAATTGGCGTTGGGAGCGAACACCAGCATGGATTCGGCCATTACCGCCCGCAGGCCCGCGATGGCGTGGCGCAGGCGCTGGTCGCCCTCCGGGTGGCTGTCGTCGAACAGGTTGTTACCGTCACCGTCGAGCAGGCTGATGTGGAGGTGGAGGCCGTTGCCCGAAATGCCCTCGAAGGGCCGGGCCATGAAGGTGGCGTCGTAGCCCAGGGATCGCGCCGTGCCCTTGATGGCGCGTTTGAGCAGCAGGCCGTGGTCGGCGGCGGTCACCGGGTTGGACTGGTGTTCCAGGTTGATTTCGTATTGGCCGGGAGAATACTCGGCAATGGCCACGTCAGCCGGTATCGACTGGACCCGGCAGGCGGCCACGGCGGCATCGATGACATCGGCGGCATCGTCGATCTCGTCGAGGCCATAGACCTGGGTGGCTCTGGCGGTCGGCCGCAGGCCGCTAACCTGGGACCGAGCCGGTTTCGGCCGGCCCTGGTCGTCGCGCTCGGCGTCGAGCAGATAGAACTCCAACTCATGGGCCATCACCGGATCGAGGCCAAGTTCGCCGAGCCGCGCCGCCACCCGGGCCAGCACATGGCGGGGATCGAGCCAATAGGGCCGGCCGTCTGCCTCGAACATGCTGGCCAGCGCCTGGCGGGTCGGTCGCGGCGCCCAGGGCACGGGCACCAGGGTGCCCGGCACCGGCCGGCAATAGCCGTCGGGATCGCCGTCGGCCATGCCGATGCCGCTGGGGTCGACGTTGGAGCCGGTGATGTCGACCGCGAAGACTGACCCTGGCATGGTGACGCCGGGACCGAACAGCTTGTCGATGGCGCCGCCGTTGAGTCGCTTGCCGCGCGGTATGCCGCAGATGTCGCAGACCAGCATGTCCACCGGGCCTTGGTCGCGAACCGGTTCCGATAGTGACGGGGCCGCGAAAATGAAGTCGTTGGCGGTCACCGCACCGCCGCTGGCCTCGACGATGCGGCGCAGTATGGCGGGCCGCGGGACGCGTTTTCCCGCCGCGTATCGGCCCATGGAGACTTCGCTGACTCCGACCTTTTCGGAGAAATATATCAGTGTTTGGTTAGTTTTAGCCAGGAATTCTCGAAGGGTCATAGTATGACCGACCAATATGGTTGTTACTGGTCTGTTATACATCTAAAACGGTTGTCTTACAACTGATGGCGCGAGCCCAACAAAAACCCGCCACGAGGGCGGGGAATTCGCGGTGACCGGCTGTGCCGGCCCCTATGAGCGGTCCGGTCAGATCTGGGACTCGACCCACTCCAACAGCTTGTTCTTGGGCAGGGTGCCGACCTTGGTGGCGGCGACCTGGCCATCCTTGAACAAAATCAGGGTCGGAATGCCGCGAACGCCGTATTTCGACGGCGTCGCCGGGTTCTCGTCGATGTTGACCTTGGCCACGGTGAGGCGGCCATCCAAGTCGCTGGCGATTTCCTCGAGGGCGGGCGCGATCTGTTTGCAGGGCGCGCACCATTCGGCCCAAAAGTCGACCAGCACGGGGCTGCTCGCCTTGAGGACGTCGTTTTCAAACGAGGTATCGCTGACGTGGGATATGCTCATAACGGTGTCCTCCAATTTTGCGAACACCCCCCACCCGGAGCACGATGTCGCCATTTTATCCGCCCTCGTGGACGGTGCCCGATGAGTTGAATCTATGAACCGCGCGGCGGGTCGTCAAGGTGTGTCGTGGTCCAAAACTACATCGCTGAGCACCATGAGCCGGGGTCCGTCGGTCCACAGCAAACCGCAACGAATTGACTTGCCGGGATAAATTCGCGACAGCACCGCGCGATAACGGGCCATCTGAAAAATGTAGGCGGGCGCCACCCCAGCCTCGACCGCCGGCGGCGGCCGGTTGGTCTTGTAGTCGATCACTATGACCTCGCTGTCATTGACCACCAGGCGGTCGACCTGGCCGGCGACCACGGTGTCGCCGATCAGCCCGATCAGCGGCACCTCTGATCGACTCCCCGGCCCGAACAAGTCGGCGAAGCGGTCGTCGCCGAGAATCGCCAGGACCTCCCGGGTGATTTGCTCGCGGTCCGCCGCCGCCATGTCCGGCGCTGCCCGGCCGATCAACCGGGCGCAGGCTTGAGGCCGGTCGTCGACCGGAACCTCCGGCAGCAATTGCAGGAGCCGGTGAATCACCCGGCCGCGCCGGAAACGGTCATCCTCGGCGGCGGCGGTCAGCGGCGACATCACCGGCGGTTCCGGGTCGGCGCCCAGGGAAGCCGCCCGCGAGGGCGCCAGAGGCCGGGACGGCGCCGGCTCCGGCGGCGCCGGCGCGAGGGCGAAGGGTTCTAGGGGGCCGGCATCGGCGGCGCCCGGGGCTATTGGCGCTTCGGCCTCGGGTTCACGGGTCTGGGACCCGGCCATGACATAGCCGTCGCCGTCCCAGGCGTCGAACGCAAGAGGCGTGGCGACCGCGCCGAGGGTGCTTTCCATGAGCTCGTACCAGCAGCCCGCCGGCACTTTGTTCTTGCCCTGCCAGCCGGCGATATAGCGCCGATCCTCGGCCCGGGTCATGGCGACGTAGAGCAGGCGGCGGTATTCCTCCAACTCGCGCCGGCGCATGGCCTGGCG
>JAYZAP010000163.1:0-2228 GCA_036339655.1 Pseudomonadota bacterium
TCCACGAAGTGTCGCGCTACGACAGCCCGGAGGGCCGCTTCACCAATGTCATGCTGGCCGCCCCCGGCGACGAGGACGCCCAGGTCGAACTGACTTACAATTACGACCCCGAGGAGCTCGACGGCGCCCGCAATTTCGGCCACCTAGCCTATCGCGTGGATGATATCTACGCGACCTGTCAGAAGCTTATGGACTTAGGCGTCATCATCAACCGGCCGCCCCGCGACGGCCACATGGCCTTCATCCGCTCGCCGGACACCATCTCCGTTGAGCTGCTCCAGGCCGGCGAATCCCTGCCGGCGCAAGAGCCCTGGGCCACCATGGAAAATACCGGCGAGTGGTAGACGTTATTACGGCTCCCTTTACGCTGTAAAGGCGGCCTGCGTGGCGATTGAACGCAGTTTACCGAAGGCAAACGTCAAAATAACCCGCCACTCCCTCAATACCCGGGCGGCGGTTGGAAACCGGCGATGTGGCGGCCGGTCAGCTTGCAGAATTCGATGGCGGTTTTGTCCTCGCCCTCGGCGGCGACCGCCTGGAGGCCGACCGGCAGGCCGTTGGGCGTGAGCCCAGCCGGGGCCACGGTGGACGGCAGGTAGACCGCGTTGGGGAAGCCGGCCCAAAACATCTGGTCGGTGGTTGGCTGGTCGGCGCCGTTGACGGTGATGACCCGGTCGTGGCGCTGGCCTTCTTGGTCGTGGGGCCAGGCCGCCGAGGTCGCCGCCGGGCATAGCAGGATATCCCAATCCCGGAAGAATTCGGCCCAGGGATAGCGCATGGCCTCGCGCTCGTTGTGCCAGGCCAGCCACTCGCGGTGGGGCATGAGCACGGCGCGCGCCATGCGCGCCAGATAGGACGGGTCGTCAGGCGCCGTGTCGGCCACCACCTGTTCGAAGAAGTCGCGCTGCTCGGGCGTGGCGCGGCCGGATGTGGCGGCGCGCAACAGCATGATGTAGACCTCGAAGGCGCGGTCGTTGTCGAGGGCCGGCCGGGCCGTATCGCTGACCGTGGCGCCGGCCGCGGCGAGTTGGTCGGCGACGTCCTGGAGGCGGTCCTGATAGGCCTGGTCGACCTCGGCCGCCGGGTCGCTCAGCATCACGGCGACCTTGAAGTCCTTGAGGTCGGTCTTGCGCGCTTTGGGCAACTCAAGCCGCCAGGCGGTCGCTTCGAACAGGTCCTGGCCGGCGACCACGTCGATCTCGACCTCCAGGTCCTCGGCGCTCCGCGCCAGCGGCCCGACCACGGCGATATCGGCGCAGGCAAAGCCGCCGGGCAACGACTGGCCGCGTCCCGGGACGACGCCGTAGGTCGGCTTGTGGCCGAACACGCCGCAGTAATGGGCCGGGTTGCGGATTGAGGCGCCGATGTCACTGCCCGCTTCCAGGCCGGTGAGGCCGGCCGCCAGGGCCGCCGCCGAGCCGCCCGACGAGCCGCCGGGGGTGAGCGCTAGGTCCCACGGGTTGTTGGTAGTGCCGTAAATGGCGTTGTACGACTGCCAGTCGGCCAAGTTGAGCGGCACGTTGGTCTTGCCGAAGACGATGGCGCCGGCGCCGAGCAGACGCTCGACCAACACCGCGTTGGTCTCTGTGACGTTATGGGCCAGGGCCGGGTCGCCCCAGGTGGTCGGGCTGCCGGCCACATTGAACGACTCCTTGACGGTCATGGGCAGGCCGTGGAGCGGCCCCCAGTCGTCGCCCCTGTCCAGGGCCTCGTCGGCCAGCCGGGCGCGGGTGCGGGCGCCGTCCGGGTCCATCCAGATGATGGCGTTGAGCGCTGGATTGTGGCGCTCGACCCGGGCCAGGTAATGGTCAAGCAACTCAACGGCACTGATTTCGCGGGCCTTGAGCTTGCCCACCAGCTCGACGGCGGGCAGGAAATGCAGGTCGGTCATATGCGCGGTCTCCCGATCAGCCGTTTTCGGCCAGGTGGTGGCCGATAGCGGCGAAGGCGCAGAACATGTCGTCGAACAATTTGTCGTCCAGAGGCCGCGCATGGGTCGACAGTTTAGCGATGACCATGCCCGCCGTGCGGTCCACATAGATGGTCTGGCCGTGAATGCCGATGCCGAAGGCGGCGTCGTGGGCGTCGCCCTTCTGATACCATTTGCTCCGGTAACGGGCATGGGGGAAATATTTGACGAAGTCGCCCCTGGCCCAAGCCTCGCGGTCGCCGTTCTCTCGTATATCGGTGATCCATTCGAACGGCACGATGCATCGGCCATTGGCGAT
>JAYZAP010000164.1:0-3989 GCA_036339655.1 Pseudomonadota bacterium
CGGGGCGTCGCGCTGGGACCAGACCCACCGCTTCGGCAAGCGTTTCATCGCCACCGACCTGCACAACCCGGATCTTCTCATGTTCGCCGAGTCGTTCGGCGCCGTCGGCATCCGCACCGACCCGGCGGGCCTCGGTGCCGCGCTCAAGCAGGCCTTCGCGGCCAACGCGCCGGTGGTCCTCGAGGTCGAGGTGCCGATCATGATGCCGCCGTTCCAGATTGTTGAATGAGCGGACGCCTCGACAACAGCCGCTTCGCGCCAGGGGCCGACGCCGGGCCGCCACACCACGATTTTGCCGGTACCCTGGTGGTGCCGGAAATCGCCATGACCGCCCTGCGATTTGCCCACGACAAGGGCAAAGACGAAACATACGACGTGCTGGCCTGCGCCCGCATCACCGACGCCATCAAGCCGTTCTAGGAGGATTCCGCCATGAGTTCAGACAACAGAGTGGCCATCGTCACCGGCGCCGGCAGCGGCATTGGCCGCGAAGCCGCGGTCGCCCTCTTGAACGAAGGTTATTGTGTCGGCCTCGCCGGACGCCGCCGCGACGCCCTCGAAGAGACCGCCGCCATGGTTCCCGGCGCCAGTGCCCTGGTGGTACCCACCGATGTCGCCGACCCGACGTCGGTGGCGGCGCTGTTCGCCGCGGTCAAGGAAGCCTATGGCCGGCTCGACCTGCTGTTCAACAATGCCGGCATCAGCGGCATCGGCGCCGACCTGGAAGACCTGCCCGTCGAGGTCTGGAAGGCGGTGGTCGACACCAACCTGACCGGCCCGTTCCTGTGTACCCAGGAAGCCTTCCAAATCATGAAGGACCAGTCGCCCCGGGGCGGGCGCATCATCAACAACGGCTCGATTTCCGCCGACCGGCCGCGGCCCAACTCGGCGCCCTACACGGCGACCAAGCACGCCATCACCGGGCTGACCAAATCGACCTCCCTGGACGGCCGCAAATACGATATCGCCTGCGGCCAGATCGACATTGGCAACGTCGCCACCGAGATGACCGCCCAGATGCAGGGCGGCGTGCCTCAGGCCGACGGCTCCCTGGCGGCGGAGCCGACCTTCGACCTGGGCGACCTGGGCCGCGCGGTCATCTTCATGGCCGGACTGCCGCTCGACGCCAACGTCCAGTTCATGACCATCATGGCGACCAAAATGCCCTATATCGGGCGCGGATGAGGAGCCCGACATGATTGACGCAAGCAACTGGCAACTGCCCATCAGCCACAGCCATCACCGGGCGGCCAGCGCCGGCGGCCTGACCTTTGTTGGCGGCGCCGGCGATTTCGACGCCGCTGGTGTGATTCGCAACCCGGACGACCTCGACCGCCAAATCGACGGCGCCATGGAAAACCTGGCCGAGGCCCTGGCCGCCGAAAACTGCGTCCTTGGCGACATTGTGCGGCTCAAGGCCTACTACACCGCGCCCGACCTGGACGACTGGCATGTCATCGCCGGCATGGCCCAGCACCTGCCCGACGAGCCGCTGCCGGCCATCAGCACCTTGCCCGAACCGCACCAGCCGTTCAGCGGTCAACGTATTCAGCTTCAGGCTATCGCCCAGCGTGGCTGGCGTAGTTTCGACGATATCCGGGTGGCGACCCGACCGGTGCCAGCGGTAGCCCATGAATTGCTCGGCGGGCGGCCGTTGACCGGCGGCATTCGGGCCGGCGAGTTTATCGCCGTATCCAACCGCACGGCGGCGGACGGCGACGACGGCATCGCCGACCCCGGCGACGGTATTGCCCAGAGCCACACCATCATGGGCATCTTTGAAAACACCCTGGCCGAACTCGGCGCCTCGCTCCAGGACGCGGTCAAGATGGAAGGCTACTACTTCGGCACCACCCGCGAGCAATGGGCCGGCATGGCCAAGGCCCGGGCCAGCCACTTCCGCGAGCCCGGCCCGGTGGCGACTGTCGTGCCGGGCCACAGCCTGTGGCCCAACGACGCGGTGACCAAGATCGAGGTTCTCTGCGTGCGCGAACTGTGGAACGGTTTCGATAAGTACATTCCCCGAGAGGACCATTGGCCCAAGCGGGTGTGGGACTGGCCAATCCCCCTGCCCTACCGCCAGGGAATCGGCGCCCGAGACGTCATCTGGCTCGGCGGCCAGGTGCCGTCCGAACCCTATAGCAATTCGGGTAAACGTATGCTCGAAGGCCAGCTCCTGCCCCAGACCCGCATGGCCATGAGCTATATCGAGGACCTGTTGCGGCCCTTCGGGCGGCGCCTCGGCGACGTTAAGTTCCTGGTCTGCTACTTCGCCTCCGACGGCAGCCAGGCCGAAACAGAAACCTTCGCCGCCACCGTGGCCGACTGTGTCGGCGGCGCCCTGCCGCCTCTGACCCTAGTGCCCCAGCCCCATATGCACTCGCCGGAAATCAAGGTCGAAATTTGGGGTGCGGCCCAGGGCTAGCTCCATGCGGAGGCTAATCGTATCGCTGATAGTTGTCGGGAATTCCTGAGGCTAGACGGTCATACTGACGGTGATGGATACCACCATCAACAGGCCGATCAAGACCGGTACAACAAGGTCTTTTCGCTCCTAGAAAAATCCGCCCATAGTGGACTGTGTCGCGTCCTCCACACCCTCGTTCCCTACATTTTGGGCGAGAGGATGGCCCTATCCCGGCGCCGAATCAAGCGCCTGGCTGAGATCGCCGATGATATCCTCGACATCCTCGATGCCGACGGACAGCCTGACCAATCCGTCGGACAGGCCACGGGCGTGGCGGTCGGCGTCGGGCACCTCGGCATGGGTCATGGTCGCGGGATGGGTAATCATGGTCTCCACAGCGCCCAGGCTCTCGGCCAGGCCGGCCAGCTTGACCCCGTTCATGACCGCCTTGCCGGCCGGTATGCCGCCGGTCAGTTCGAACGACAGCATGCCGCTGAAACCCGACATCTGGGCCTTTGCGATGGCGTGCTGAGGATGGGATTCGAGGCCCGGATAAATCACTTTGGCGACCTTAGAATGGCTCTCGAGGAACTCGGCGACCTGCTGAGCGTTTGAGCTGTGACGTTCCATGCGCAGACTCAGGGTCTTAAGGCCGAGCAGCGTAAGCCAGCAATCGAACGGGCTGGAGACCGCGCCGATGGTCTTCTGGATGAACTTGAGCTGGTCGCGGATGTCGTCGCGATTAGTCACCACGATGCCACCGATGATCTGATTGTGGCCACTGAGATACTTGGTGGTCGAATGCATGACGATGTCCGCGCCGCGTTCCAGGGGGCGCAGAAACACCGGCGTGGCGAATGTTGAATCGACGCCGAAGTACAGCCCGTTCTCCTCGGCGATGGAGGCCATGGCCTCGACATCGGTGATCTTGAGCAGCGGGTTGGTAGGGGTTTCGACCCACAGCATCTTGGTCTCGGGCCGGATCGCTTGGCGCACGGTTTCGGGCTGGGAGGTATCCACATAGGTGAAGCTCAGCCCGTAGTTTTCCAGCACTCGGTTGAAGTGGCGCGACACGCCACCGTAGACGTCGTCGGAGCAGACCACGTGATCGCCGGACTTGAGCAGCTTCATGCAACTGTCGACCGCCGCCATGCCGCTGGAATAGCTGATGCCGTATTCACCGCCCTCGATGGCCGCGAGATTGTCCTCGAGCACCTGACGGGTCGGGTTTGACGAGCGGGTGTAGTCAAAACCCAGGTCGCGGCCGACCTCGGGCAGCACATAGGTCGCAGTCTGATAGATCGGCGGGACAATGGAACCGGTGGTCGGATCGGGGGTAATTCCGGCGCGGACGACCTTGGTATCGAATTTCACGGGCAGCTCCTATTTCGCAGAGAAGAAGGGGATGATGAAACACACGCAGGCGAGAAAAAAACAAACCCCGCCCAGCAGGCCCACCATATCACCGACCCTGAAACTCGTGGCCATATAGGCGAGAGACGACATCAGGAAGCAAGACCATCCCAAGGCGTGGAACCTGCGTTCGCGTTTGGCCAAGCCAGGACCGCTCATTTGCGGCGCG
>JAYZAP010000165.1:0-4114 GCA_036339655.1 Pseudomonadota bacterium
AGCCATCGCCGATATTTTGCATCGCCCCCGCAATGGCGAAAAACTCCTGGCTGATGTCTCGGACATGCGCCGGCGCATGGACGCCGAACACCACAACGAGATTCCGTGGAAGACCAAGTACGTGCGCGGCGGCCTGGTCGACCTGGAATTCATCGCCGAATATTTGCAACTGCGCCACGGCGCCGAACATCCGGACGCCACCGCGCCCAACACGGTCGAGGCCTTTCGCCGCCTCGACGCCGCCGGGCTGCTGGAGACCGACGACACCGCGGCCTTGATATCGGCGTCGCTGCTGATGCGCCGGGTACGGGGAATGCTGCGCCTTACCGTCGACGGCATCCAGGTCGAGCACCAGTCCTCCCCTGCGCTCCGCGCCGCCCTGGCGAGAACCGGCGAGGCCGCCGACTTCGATGACTTGCGCGACAAGATCATGGCCGCCCAGGACAGCGTTCGCAGCATCTACGCCCGGCTCATCGACGAGCCGGCCGAGGCCCTATAGCAGATCGGCAACCGCGTGGCGGTAGCGTTCGATGGCGGCGAGGTGGGCATCAACGGTCGTGCCCTCAATGCGCCGGTGATGATGGTAGACAAACGCGGTGGAAAGCGTCAGGTGGGTGACGCCGCAGTCACGCCAGCCCGCGACCTCCTCGCGCCACTGCTCGGGGTTGTCATTGCCCATGGAAACCCACGCGTCAACGCCGACCGCGGCCGGATCGCGCCCGGCTTCCCGGGTGTAGCGGCTGAGCTTTTCGATTTCGCCACGACCAACCTCGTCCGGTTGATAGGCCAGGGGCATCCAACCATCGGCGAGCTTGGCGATGCGCCGGAGGACGGCGTCAGCATGGCCGCCAAACCACACCGGGATATGGCGCCGGGGCGGCAACGGATTGATGCCGGCGTCGGGGATGCTGTGCCATTCACCATCGAAAGTAATATGCGGATCGGCCCATAGCGCCCGCATGAGCGCGACCTGTTCCTCGGACCGCCGGCCACGGTTCTTGAAATTTTCGTTCAGGCCGATGAACTCATGTTCGTTGACGCCAACCCCGACGCCGAGCCGCAAGCGGCCATGGCACAGGACATCGAGAGACGCCGCCTGTTTCGCCACCAGGGCCGCCTGGCGTTGAGGCAGAACGAGAACCTGGACCGACAGCTCGATGCGCTGGGTGCAGGCGGCCATGAAGCCAAGCAGGACGAGGGAATCATGGTAGTTACCCGTGTTGGGGTTGGCGCCCAGCACGTTGTCGTAGACCACAATGTGATCGAAGCCGAGTGCTTCCGCCGCCTCGGTGTAGGTGCGGACCACACCGGGGTCGCCGCCAATATCAGTCTGTGGCAAAGCGACGCCGAGGCGCGGCGATCGGGTGGCTTGGCTCATGGCGTGTTCCTCGTGTTATCGGGCCGGGGCGTCGACTATAGTCGCGTCCCATGATCCAGCAAGAAGCCCCCACCGGCGACAGCCTGACAACCCGCGCCGTCGCCGTCCTCGAAGCGGTCGAGCCGGCGCGCAAGGTTTCCCTGTCGCACCAGGCGGCAGCGGCCTGGCGGTCGGGCAAAACTGAGGTTGGCACGGCGACGCCGCCGGACCATCCGGCCCGTCCCGCCCGACCCGAACTGCTGACGCCCCGCCATATGCCCAAGCGAAACGCCGGTGGCGAGCAGGCGGCGCGGGCGGCGCTGATGCACGCGGTCGCCCATATCGAATTCAACGCCATGGACCTGGCCTGGGATTTGGTCTCACGCTTCACGGCCGAAGATTTGCCGCGCGCGTTTTACGACGACTGGGTCGGCGTGGCGGCGGAGGAAGCCGAGCACTTCAATCTGGTCGCGGGACGCCTTGCCGAGCTGGGCATCGCCTACGGCGACCTGCCGGCCCACGATGGCTTGTGGCAAGCGGCAGCAGCCACCGCCCAAGACCTCGCCGCCCGTCTTGCCGTGGTGCCCCTGGTGCTCGAGGCCCGCGGCCTCGACGTGACGCCGGCCATGATCAACCGCCTGCGGTCCAACGGCGACGACGCCAGCGCCGCCGTGCTCGAGGTCATCTACCGCGAGGAGATCGGACATGTGGCGGTCGGCCGGCGCTGGTTCGACTGGATTTGCGCGCGCCGGGATCGCGACCCGGAGCCGACATACCAGTCCCTGGTGCGCGAGCACTTCAAGGGCCAGGTCAAACCGCCTTTCAACGCAACGGCGCGGGACCAGGCCGGGTTTCCCGCCGGCTACTACGAACCACTGGCGAGTTGATAGGATGACAGAAACAACCAACCACCTGGGCCAGCCCATCGGCCATGCCCTGCTGGTCAAACCGGTGCAGCCATGAGCATAGATAATCGTCGGCAACCGCCCACCGGGCGGAAGTTTCGCCAGACCGTCCTGAACCCGCTTGCCGGCCATGGCGCCGCGAACAGCGACGCCATCGACCATTACCTCCACCGTGGCGCCGTCCCAGGTCTTCCGCACTTCGCTGTCGTCCGCGGCCACGGCCCCAGATGCATTCAGCAGGAAGACCAACAGCGCGGGTCGGGTCAGGGCGGACTATAACTCGCCGTCGTCCTTTAGCATGGCGAGTGACGCGCCCAGGGCTTCGGCGGTCCGGGTCAGGTCATCGGCGCTGTGGGCGGTCGAGAGCATGCAACTGGCGCCGCCGTTGAGGTCGACGCCGTTGACTACCATGGCAAGGCGGAGCTTAGTGGTCACATCGGACTTGTCGCGGTTAATTTGGTCGTAGCGATAGGCGAAGGGGTCAAAATTCAGCGGGTCGATATCGAGCCCCCGGGGATTGGTGAACAGGTGGACGGCGGAGAAGTCGCCGTAGGCCGCCCACGGCACACCGGCCTCGGCCAACACCTGGTTGAACGCGCCGCGCAAGGTCGCGGCCGAGGCGTTGGCCTTCTCGCAAGCGTCGCCGGTGCCAATGATGCCAAGCGCCGCGATGCCCGCCGCAGCCGACACCGGGTTGGCGTTGAAAGTGCCCTGGTGCTGGATTTTCTCGACCCCGCCGCGTTTGGCCGCCGCGAAATCAAGGCCGTCGAGGATAGCCTTGCGCCCGGCCACGGCGCCGCCGGGCAGGCCGCCGGCGAGGATTTTGGCCAGGGCCGTGAGGTCCGGGGTGACGCCGAAGTGGCCCTGGGCGCCGCCAGGGGAAACCCGGAAGCCGGTGACCACTTCGTCGAACACCAGCACGGTGCCGTGCTTCTCGGTCAGCTCGCGGGCCGTAAACAAGTAGTCCGGCGCCAGGGGAATGACGCCGAAGTAGGCACCGGTGGGCTCGAAGATGACTGCCGCTACGTCGTCACCAGCCAGGGCCGCGGCCAGGGCGTCGACATCGCCGGGCGGTATCAGCACGACGTTCTCAGCAATTTCGGGCAGCACGCCCGGCGCGGCCTGGTCACCGGCGCAGCCCGTCATATGGTCGTGCCAGCCGTGGAAGTGGATATCGAGGCGCACCACTTTCGCGCGCCCGGTATGGGCCCTGGCGAGGCGCAGGGCAAGATGCGTGGCCTCGGTCCCCGACGAAGTGAAGCGCAGACGCTCGGTGCCGGGCATGAGCTTTTGCACCGCCTGGGCCCATTGCAGCTCGTACGGGTGGTTGGCGCCGAAATGGCTTCCCCGATCCATGGCCTGGTGGATGGCCGCCACCACGTCCGGGTGGTTATGACCCAGCAGCAGGGCGCCGTGACCGCCGAAATAATCGATGTAATCGTTGCCGTCCACGTCCCATTTATGGGCGCCCTGGGCGCGCTCGACGTAGATGCCATAGGGCTTGAGATGGCGTGAATCGTGGGTAATACCGCTGGGAAAGGCGTCGCCGGCCTCGGCCGCCAAAGCCGCCGACGCCGGCGTCTTATCGCAATAGGCGGCGACGATGCGCGAATTGGAGAGCGCGGGACTTGGGCTTGCCATTAGTTGGTTCCTTGTTCGTCGTCGTCATCGCCGCCCAGGCGGGCGGCCAGGGCGGCGGCCATGAAATCGTCGAGGTCGCCGTCGAGCACGGCGGTCGGGTTGGAGGTCTCGACTCCGGTTCGCAGGTCCTTGACCATCTGATAGGGGTGCAGCACGTAGGAGCGAATCTGATGGCCCCAGCCGATGTCGCTCTTGGCGTCTTCCTGAGCCT
>JAYZAP010000166.1:0-5660 GCA_036339655.1 Pseudomonadota bacterium
GTGAAGACCCTTCTCTACAACCAATGGCGACGGGCACTCTCGGTTTGACCAGCGAACCAACGGCCATCGCGCAGCAGCACCTACTCTGTCATTCCCGGGTTCTCGCAATCACCGATGCGTCGCGAATACATGAACAGACGCCATACCATCGTGTGCCGGGGTTGTCGCGCCTTCGTAGATTTATAGTTGACGTCTTCAATGATTACTGGTTGCGTCCGGCATGGCGGACGAGGGCCAGACCGCCCGCCAGGCACGCCACCAGCAACCACCAGTCACCCCAGCCGGCGTAAACCGTGGGACGGCCGAGCGCGCGGGGCAGGGCGGCATCGAGGACGCCGCCCTGGCCGAGGCCGAGGCGGGCAGTGACCCGGCCATGGCCGTCGATGACCGCGGAAATCCCCGTGTTGGCGACCCGCACCAGGGGCAGCCCCTGCTCGACCGCGCGCAGCCGGGCGCCGGCGAAATGCTGGTAGGGTCCGCTTGAGACGCCGAACCAGGCGTCGTTGGTGATGTTGAGCAGGAACCCGGGACGGTCCGCTGCATCGACTACTGATCGGGGAAATATCGCTTCATAACAAATCAGCGGGCTGAAGGCGGGCAGGCCCGGGACTCGAAGGGTGCGGGGCCCGGGGCCCGCACTGAAGTCGACCGCGCCATAGGTCAGTTTGGCGATGGTCAGGATGTCACGAAACGGCACGTATTCGCCGAACGGTACCAGATGGGCCTTGTCATAGGTGGCGATAACCTCACCCTGACTGTTGATGGCGTGCAGGCTGTTCCACAGCCGGCGCGGTGTGGCCGGCTCCGGCGTGGTGCGGATGGCGCCGGTTATAAGCGCCCCGCCGGCCGGGGTCACTGACGCCATGACACGGCGCCGGGCGGGCTCGTTGGCGAGGAAGAAGGGCGCCGCGGTCTCGGGCCAGATGACGTGGGTGACCTGCTCGAACCCGGCGCTGGCGGTGAGGTCGAGATGGCGTCTGAACAAAGCCTCGCGCCTTTCCGGTTGCCACTTGTGGTGCTGGGCGACGTTGGGCTGGACTAGTCGCAGCAAGACGCCGTCGACCGTGGTGGTGTCGGCCGCGCCAAGGCGTAGCGCGCCGCCACCCCACATCGCCGCGAGCAATGCGGCGCCGAGCAGGGTCGGGGTCCATCGCGCGGGTCCGGCCGTGGTGATTAGGGTCGCCGGCAACGCCGCTACTGCGACGGTATCTAGGCCCAGTCCCAGGGTTCCGGCCACGGCGGTGCTCTGAATCATGGCGTCCGACTCGGTCCAGGCAGTGCCCACGAGGTTCCACGGAAAGCCGGTAAGTAGGGCGCCCCGCAGCCACTCGGCGGCGGTCCAGGCGAGGGCCAGGGCGAGTCCCCGCCCGACCCCCGGTGACGCCAGCCGGGCGGCCAGGGCGGCCAGGGTCGGAAATACCGCGAGCAAGGCTGAAATTCCGATTATGACCGGCGCCACCATCCAGGCGAAGCGCTCTGGGTCGGTCAGTAGGGCATGGCCGAACCAGTAGAGCCCGGCGACGAAGTGACCGAAGCCGAACCACCAGCCGGCGGCCACGGCGGCGCGGCGGCGGGCGCAGCCGTCAATCAGCCAGACCAAGCCACTGAAGGCGACGACCAGCAGCGGCAAAAGGTGAAGCGGCGGCAGGGCGGCGGTTGCGGTGGCGCCGAGCGCCAGGGCCGCGAGCCAGCGCCGCCACCCGGTCAACGCGGACATTCGGCACTTGAGCGTTATCATGGCCGGCCCGGCCCCCAAATCGATCACACGCCGTTCACGCGGCGCCGGTCATTCGGCCGTGGGCGTCGGTGTGATCTGCTTGATACGCAGGCGCTTGATGCGCCGGGGGTCGGCCTCGACGACCTCGAACCGTAGGCCCGACGGATGGGTCACCAATTCGCCGCGCGCCGGAACCCGGCCGGCCAGGGAGAACACCAGCCCGCCCAGGGTTTCGACATCCTCGTCGCCGTCGTCGGGCAGCAGGCTGAAGCCGATGCGCTGTTCCAGGTCTTCGACCGTAGCCCGGGCATCGGCCTCGATGACGCCGCCGGCGCGGTCGTGGAATAGCGGCCCCTCCGCGATGTCGTGCTCGTCATGGATATCGCCGACGATTTCCTCGATCAAATCCTCGATGGTGACGCAGCCGTCGGTGCCACCATACTCGTCGACTACGATAGCCATGTGAATTCGCGATGCGCGCATTTGCAGCAACAGGTCGCGAACCTGCATGGACGGCGGCACGAACAGCAGACGGCGCACCACCGCGGTCAGGGTGGCGGTCCGGTCCGAGCCCCAGAACCGCAGGAGGTCGCGCACATGGACCATGCCGATAATGTCGTCGAGGGTGTCGCGAAACACCGGCAGGCGCGAATGGCCGGCCTTGCGCATGATGCTGGCGACTTCCGAGACCGGCGTCGATTGTTCGACCGCGACGACATCGGCGCGCGGCACCATGACATCGTCGATCCGCAGTTCGCCAAACTTGAACAGGTTGGTGAACATGGTGCGCTCGTCGGGGCTGACTGGAACTTCGTCGTCGCCGTGGTGCTCGATCAACTCTTCCAAGGTATCGCGCAGGCTGTCACCGCCATTGCGCCGGGACCCGAGGCCGCGCAGCCATTCGCGAAGGGTCTGGATAATCGAATTGGCCGGCCGTCCGCCGTTGCCGTTGGCCTGGGGCTCGGAAGCGCCGTTGCGGGTCATGGCGACGTCGAGGCCGGCCAGGATTTTGCGTTCCAGTTCCTCCATGGTTGCCGCCTCTTGGTCGACCTGGTGATCATAGCCGGCGAGATGCAAGACGCCGTGGACCACCAGGTGGCGGAGATGGTCGGTCAGGGTCTTGCCTTGATCGTCGGCCTCGGCGCGAACCGTTTCAAGCCCCAGGACAATATCGCCAAGCGCCAGGGGAGCGCCGGCCGGCGGCGGCGCCGGCAACGCCCCCGCGACACAGTCGCTGGCCGGGAACGACAGCACGTTGGTCGCCGCGTCAATGTGGCGGTATTGCCGGTTAAGGGTTCGCAACTCGCCGTCGTCGCTAAGCCGCACGCCGATTTCGAGGGCGCCGCCGAGGCGGTCGTAGCCGAGTGTGGCGAGCACCGCCAGGGTGGTGTCACGGCACAAGGCCGGACACTGGGGAAGCACCTCGAGCCAGGCGGTCTCGACCGCCTCAACGGTAATGGTCGCCGCGACGGCCTCGCCGCTGTGCGGTCGAGACGAAGGATCGTCGTCGTTCACGATGAAGAACCCTCGGGCGATGAACCGGCGGCATCGGGTTTTTCTTGATCCGACCGTTCGTAGGCGCGGACAATTCGGGTTACCAGGTCGTGGCGCACCACGTCGATATCGCTGAACGTCACCGTGGTGACGCCGTCGATGCCCTGGAGTTTGTCGACCGCGTCGCGCAACCCCGATCTGGCACCTCTGGGCAAATCAATCTGCGACAGATCGCCGGTCACCACCATGCGCGAGTTCTCGCCCAGGCGGGTCAGGCACATCTTCATTTGCACCGGCGAGGTGTTCTGCGCCTCGTCGAGGATGACGAATGAATTGGACAGTGTGCGGCCACGCATGAAGGCCAGGGGTGCGACCTCGATGTCGCCGTTCTCAAGCCGGCGGCGCACCTTTTCGTTGGGCATCATGTCGTGGAGCGCGTCATAGAGCGGCCGCAGATAGGGGTCGACCTTGTCGCGCATGTCGCCGGGCAGGAACCCGAGATTCTCGCCGGCCTCGACCGCCGGCCGCGACAGCACGATGCGATCGACGCGGCCGTCAACCAGCATGGCGGATGCCACAGCCACCGCCAGATAGGTTTTGCCGGTGCCCGCCGGACCCAGGGCGAACACCAGGTCGTGGTCGCGCAATGCCCGCAAATAGGTGGCCTGAACCAGGGACCGCGGGCTGATGCGGCGCTGCTGTGTAATAATCGCCAGGTTGTCATGGCTTTCACTGGTTCCACTGCCGCCCTGGACAACCAGCCGGATGGCCGCGTCGACCTCGCCGGCGTCGACGTCGAGACCCCGTTCGAGACGCTGGCGCAGGCTCTCAATCACCAGCTTGGCGGCCTCGGCCGACCACGGCGCGCCGGAAATCGCCAGTTTGTTGCCGCGCGACACCAGGGCCACGCCGAGCCCCTGCTCGATGCGCGCCAGATGTTCGTCGTGGCGCCCGAACAAAGCCGGCAACAGGCAGTTATCGTCGAACGCTATATGCCGGGACTCAACAGCGCGGGCAGCCTCCAGTACGCGCGACGACGGGCTCATGCCACGGTTCTTTCGGGCTCGGCCGCGACCCCGGCCAGGCTGTTGGCCTGGGCCTCGATGATGCGCATATCAACTATGTCGCCGACCACAGCGCTGGGCAGCGCGGCGTGCACCGCCTGCATATAGGGGCTGCGGCCGACCAGTTGGCCGGGGTGGCGGCCGGGGCGCTCGAACAGCACCGGCAAAACCTGGCCGACCGAGGCCTGATTGAAGGCGTTCTGCTGGACCCGCAGCAGCGACTGCAACGCGTCGAGTCGGGCCGCCTTGACGTCATCGGGAATCTGGTCGGGCCGCGCGGCACCGGGGGTGGCGGGCCGCGGGCTGTATTTGAATGAGTAGGCCTGGGCATAGCCGAGCTCGGCGACCACGGCCAGGGTGGCGGCGAAGTCGTCGTCGCTCTCGCCGGGAAAGCCGACAATGAAATCGCCGCTCAATGCCAGGTCCGGGCGAATCGCGCATAGGCGGCCGACGACACGGCGGTAGTCGTCGATGCCGTGGCGCCGGTTCATGGCCCTTAGCACCCGGTCCGAGCCCGATTGCACCGGCAGGTGGAGATAGGGCATCAGCGCCGGCACCGCGCCGTGGGCGGCAATCAATTCGTCGTCCATGTCGAGGGGATGGGAGGTGGTGTAGCGCAGCCGTTCCAGGCCGTCGATGTCAGCGAGAGTCCAAATCAGCCGTCCCAGACCCCAGGTTTTGCCGTCCTTGTCGCCGTGGTAGGCGTTAACGTTCTGACCCAGCAGAACGATTTCACGGGCGCCGCCCAGGACGAGCTGGCGAGCCTCGGCGACCACTTGGGCGACCGGCCGTGAGTACTCAGCGCCCCGGGTGTAGGGCACCACACAGAAGCTGCAGAACTTGTCGCAGCCTTCCTGCACCGAAAGAAAGGCGGAGACACCCCGAGGCGCACGCTCACCAGGCAGTTGGTCGAACTTGGACTCGGCCGGAAAATCGGTGTCGGACACCGCGCCGCCGTCGCGTTCGACCCGGGCCACCAGGTCGGGCAGGCGGTGGTAGGCCTGGGGGCCGACCACCACATCGACACAATTGGCGCGGCGCAGGATTTCGTCGCCTTCGGCCTGGGCGACGCAGCCGGCCACAGCGATCACCGTGGTCTCGCCGGCGGCTTCCCGGGCGGCCTTTATCAGGGCCAGGCGGCCGAGCTCAGAATAGACCTTTTCGGCGGCCTTCTCGCGGATATGACAGGTGTTGAGCACGACCATGTCGGCGTCGGCGCCGTCATCAACGGCGCCATAGCCGAGCGGCGCTAGAACCTCCGCCATACGCTCGGAGTCGTAGACGTTCATCTGGCAGCCAAAAGATTTGATGAAGAGCTTTTTAGTCAAGGTCGCGCGCTACCCTGGGGAGCGCTCAAGTCGGGGAATCACTTACTCGTAAACCCT
>JAYZAP010000167.1:0-3976 GCA_036339655.1 Pseudomonadota bacterium
AGCATCTCTGACGCGTAGATCGGAGAGATGAAGGACCTGCTTTCCCGTCAGAAGAAATTGCTGCGCATGTACTGGGGTTCCGAGACCAAAGCCGAGGGCATGCTGGCGTCCGGCGAACTGGCCACCTGCTATCTTTGGAGCGGTCCGATCTACCGCCTGCAGGAACAAGGCATACCCGTTGAATACATAATGAATTCGAAAGGCGGTATCATTTCGTGGGTCTGCGGTTTGGTGCGCACCACCATTGGCGATGGTGACGAAAATGCGACCTATAACTTTCTCAACGCCTGGACCTCGCCGGAGGCCGACAAGTTCCTCGTCGAGGTCTACGGCTACGGCCATGCCAACAGCCTGACCTATGACATGGTCGATCCAGCGGTTCTGGAGAACAGGGGCCTGTCCGGCGACATCACCGAATACCTCACCAATTCGTCTCCCTTCGGGTCGTGGGAACCGGCGTTGCTGGAGCACTATATGGCGATGTTCGAGGACGTGGAACTCGGCGTCTAGCATCGATCCGACATGCTCGGCCCCGCCGCCGCGCGGGTCCCTTTCTTTTAACCCTGGTAACAGGCGTCACGCCGGTGCCCCGCCGAGTTTTCGTGTCAGGTCGCTGGTGAACACGCTGTTCATGGCCATATCCATGGTCGGATTTCGCTTCAGCAGTTTCTGCAGGTCTTCCTTGGGCCAGATCAAAAGCCGGGTGTCGCGGGCCGCGCGCACCGTGGCGGTGGCGGCGCCGCCCTGGATGAACGACATCTCGCCGACCAGGGTGCCGTCGCGCGAGCGGGCGACCTCGGCGCCGTTTTTCTCGATGACCACCTCGCCGTTGTAGATCAGCGCCAGTTCGTTGATATTCTGGCCTTCGGTGGCCAATACCTCGCCCTCGCCGGCCGCCCGCCATTGGCCGAGGCGGAGCAGCTTCATGAACTCGACCGGCGCGAAGTTACGGAACAGGGTCTCGAACAGTTCGCGTTCCTCATCGCTGAATTTCACCTGCCTGGTCTCGTAAACCAGGTGGGCGATGCGCAAGGCATTGATCGACATGAAGACGCAAAGCCAGAAGATCACCAGCCACAAGGGCCCGCTCTCCAGATTGTAGTTGTACAGCAGGCCGACCGCGCCGGCGCAGATCGACAAACTGCGAAGCACCAGCATGTCCTTGACGTAAAACGAAACCGCGGTGAGGGCGAACGAGGCGTGTCCAAAGAACGACCACAGAGTGAGTTCCATGACGTGATCTCCAATCTCTCGAAGGGCGCGAGTCTACGGCAATTCTGTCCATGTGCCAGCGCTCCCTGCTATAAGTTGGCGGCGACAGATCAATACCCTTCCCCGGATGGACTCCATGAAAGACCCCGCCAATCGTCCCGGAAGCCTAGGATTCCATTGACATTTTAGACCGCAGACGGCAAGGTTTCGGCGATTCTCGCGGCCGGAATCGTTAACCATTGCGGCAACTGCCGGAGACTGAAACGCCATGAGGCATGCCTGGGGGGCGTCGCTCGTGCCACTTGTGGCGCTGGCGGCAATTGGTCTCTCCCTACTCCACATTCCGGGTCCGGCGTGGTCGGCCACGCTGGCGCCGGCTACCGCCGTGGCCGTCGGCTCGGCGGCCACACCCGTGACGCTTGTGCCGGAAAACGCCAACGGCGCCACGACCAGTGGCCAACCGCGTCAATCCCTGGTGACCCTCAGCGTGTCCAAGGGCGACACCATTTCGTCGCTGCTCATTGGCGCCGGCATCCATTGGCGCGATGTGGACGCCGCCATCGCCAAGCTGCGCAACCACTTCAACCCGCGAAAACTGCGGGTCGGCCAGACCCTCACCATGGTTCTTGAACACAGCCCCGGCAAGGCGCCACGTCTTGCCGCCCTCAGCCTCCAGCTCAGCCGGTCGTCCTATGTGGTGGTCGAGCACCGCGGTGGCCGGCGCTATGTAGCCAATCTGATGGACGCGCCGGTTCTGCCGGAGAGCGAAACGGCCGACGCCGCCCATGGCGGCCGAACCCTGCGCCTGGCCAAGGGCGATACCCTGGTCACCCTCCTAGTCCGCGCCGGCGCCGGCCGTACTGACGCCGACAACGCAGCCAGGGCGATCGGCCGCCATGTCAATATGCGAAAACTCCAGGTCGGCCAGGCAGTGACTGTCGCCTTCGAGACCGGTACCCCGTCCGGGATGCTCGCCGCAGTCAGCCTGCGAGTCGGACCGGGGGTCTACGTGGTCACCGCCCGCGATTCCAAAGGCAATTATTGGGCCAGGCGCGCCACGGCGCCGCTGGTGCTGGTTGTAGTCGAATCCACCGTGGAGACAACCGAACAGCCGGAGAGCGAGGTGGTCGAGCACGAGGCGGCGGTGGTCGAGGACGAGGCCGACGAAGACGACGGCCGCATGATTTACCGCATCGAGCGCGGCGACACCCTGACCGGCGCACTGGTATCCGCTGGGGCCGAACGCAAGGCCGCCTACGTCGCGGCTGCCGCCATCGCCAAGCACTTCGACCCGCGCAAGCTTCGGGTCGGCCAGGAACTGGTCATGGTCTTTGACCCGGTCAGTCTGGCCCTGGCGGCGGTCAGCCTCAAGCTCAAGAAGGGCAAATACGTCACCGCCGGCCGGGTCGACGGACTGGTGTTTCAATCCGGCGTCGCCTCGACGCCGCTGGTGCCATCATTCGCCGACACCGCCGTTGTCACCGGCCCCGAGTTCGACGGCGCGGCGCCGGACCTGCTATTGACCGGTCAGGCCGAGTACAAGTCACTCCAGGTGCACAAGGGCGATACCCTGGCCACCGTCCTGTTGCGGTTGGGCGCGTCGTGGCGTGACGCGGCCCCCGCAATCACCGCCGTGAGCCGCCATTTTGATCCGCGCCGGCTTCAGGTGGGACAGGAGGTCTCAGCGGTGTTCGACCGCACCACCGGCGGCCAGCGCCCCCGGCTAACCGCCATCAGCTTGGCCCTCAGCGAGAAATCTCACGTTATCGCCCGGCGCGAGGACAGCGGCGGCTTCCTGGCCTGGCCGACCAGCGAGTCCCTCGGTGTGGTCTATGACGAGGCTTTGGCCGCGGCCGCGCTGCTACCGCCACCGCCGATGGTCGAATTGGCGCCGATGCCGGAAGACGCAGTCCACAAGACCTTCGACGTGCACGCGGGCGATACCCTGATGAAGGCGCTGCTGCGGGCCGGCAGCGAACCGCGTGACGCCGACGCGTTAATTCGCGCCCTCCATGATCTGTTCGATCCGCGCAAGCTGCGGGCCGGCCAGACCCTGACGGTGTCCCTGGCGCCGTCGGACGGCGGCGACATTCTCCAGCGCCTGACCATCGATATCGAACCGGGCCGCAAGATTGAAACCGGGCGGGTGGCGGAAGGCGGCTTCGCCGCCCGGGTCGTAGAGGTGGCCCTGGAGCGCATGCTGGTCCACACTGGTGGGCGCATCGACTCGAGCCTCTACCTGTCCGCCGTGGATGCCGGGGTGCCGAACCCGGTGTTGCTGGAACTTATCCGCGCCTTCAGCTTCGATATCGACTTTCAGCGTGAAATCCAGCGCGGCGACCGGTTCGAGGTGATGTTCGAGCGCTTCCTCGACGACTACGGCAAGCCGGCGCGCGAAGGCAACGTGCTGTACGCCGCGATGACCCTCAGCGGTTCGAAATTGACCATCTACCGCTACACCGCGCGGGACGGTTTCACCGACTACTACAACGAGGACGGCCACAGCATTCGCAAGGCATTGCTGCGCACGCCCATCGACGGCGCCCGGCTGACCTCGGGCTACGGCAACCGTGTCCATCCCACCTTGGGCTACACCAAGATGCACCGGGGCGTCGACTTTGGGGCCAAACGTGGGACACCGATCATGGCTGCCGGCGATGGCGTCATCGAGTTTGCCGCGTGGAACGGTAGCTACGGCAAATACGTCCGCATCCGCCATCGGGGCAGCTATTCCACCGCCTACGCCCACCTCGATCGCATTGCC
>JAYZAP010000168.1:0-2728 GCA_036339655.1 Pseudomonadota bacterium
GGTGCCGCGCGAAATTCACCGCCTCAGTCGGGTGCCGGGCATGCCCATGCGGGTCGAGGATATCCTGGCTGAGGTGCGACGTCTGGGCAAGCCGCGCAAGAAGCGGCGCGACGCGGCATGATGAACAACGAGGAACCTGCCCATGTCTGACCTTCGCGAACCGGTCTACCTCGAAGAAAAGCTCACCGAAATCCAGGACAGCGGGCGGCTGTCACACCGCTCGTCGTCGCTGCCTACTTGGTGTCCCGGCTGCGGTTATTTCAGCATTACCGAAGGGGTGGCGAGCGCCTTCACCCGCCTGGAAATTCCCGACAATGACGTGGTCATCGTCTCGGGCATCGGCTGCGCCTCGCGGTTTCCGTTCTTCATGAATACCTACGGGTTCCACACCTTGCACGGCCGCACCCTGCCGGTGGCCACGGGCATCAAGATGGCCAACGAGGACCTGGCGGTCAGCGCCATCGGCGGCGACGGCGACGGCTTCGCCATCGGCGGCAACCACATTCCCCATGCCGCCCGGCGCAATGTGGCCATTAGCTAGCTGTTGTTCGACAACGGCATCTACGGCCTGACCAAGGGCCAGACCTCGCCGACCACCATCGTCGGCTTCAAGACCAAGACGACGCCGTTCGAGAACCGCGACCAGCCGCTCAACCCGCTGATGATGCTGTTGGCCTACGGCACCAGTTGGGTCGGCCAGGCCTACGCAGGCAATACCCATCACCTCAATGACATGATTACCCAGGCCCTGGCCCACCGGGGGTTCTCGTACCTCCACATCCTGTCGCCCTGCGTCACTTTCGACAAGACCAGCATGACCTACAAGAACCTGAACATGATGGTGCGCGACCTGCCCGAGGACCACGACAGCGCGGACCTCATCGCCGCGATGAGCGAAGCCTGCGACACCGACAACCCGGCCCTTGGCGTGTTCTACAAGGAAGACCGGGCGACCCTGGGCGACAACTTGGACGACATCGCCCGCGCCGCCGGCGGCCTCGACGCGGCGGCGGAGTAGGGCCGGCTAGCCCAGCACCGCCCTGGTCGATTCGGCGAGGATTTCGACGCAGCGGTCGATGGTCTCGTCGCTGGAGACGATGGGTGGGGCGATTTGGTAGGCGTCGCCGCGGGTGCGGCTGAACAGGCCGCGCGTAACCCCTTCCGCGTGGATGCGCGGGCCCACCGCGTCGGTCGCGTCGAAGGTCTCCTTGGTCGCCCGGTCCTTGACATATTCGATGCCGCACATCATCCCCAGGCCGCGCACCTCGCCGACGTTGGGGTGGTCGCCGAGGGCGGCTTGCAGGCCGTCGAGCAGGCGCTTGCCCTTAGCCGCCGCCTGGCCGGGAAAATCCTCGCCCTCGACGATGTCGAGCATGGCCACGGCGATGGCGCAGCCCACCGGATGAGCCGAGTAGGTGTAGGCGTGCATCCAGGCCTGGCCACTGTCGCGCAGGACGTCGTAGATGGCATCGCTCATGCCGATGCCGCCGAGCGGGAAGTAGCCCGAGGTGATGGCCTTGGCGAACTGGATGAGGTCGGGCTTCACGCCCCAGTGCTCGAGGCCGAACATGGTGCCGGTGCGCCCGAAGCCGGTAATCACCTCGTCGGAGACCAGCAGCACGTCGTAGTGGTC
Organism: Pseudomonadota bacterium; assembly: GCA_036339655.1. Taxonomy (GTDB): domain Bacteria; phylum Pseudomonadota; class Alphaproteobacteria; order JAAXGF01; family JAAXGF01; genus JAYZAP01. Next base: position 1,634 of record JAYZAP010000168.1, read on the forward strand.
GCAGATTTCGCGGATGCGCGGGAAATAGTCGTCCTGGGGCACGATGACGCCGCCGGCGCCCTGGACCGGCTCGGCGATGAACATGCCGACGTTGTCCGGACCCTCGGCGAGGATGGCCTTCTCCAGTTCGTCCGCCGCCGCGATGCCCTGGCTGGCGGCGCCCTCGGGGGCCTCGTAGAAATAGGGATAGGGCGAGGGGATGTGGCTGAAGCCCGGAATGCGGGGCTCGAACATCGGCCAGTAGGCGCTGATGCCGGTGGCGCACATGGCCGCCAGGGTGGTGCCGTGATAGCCCCAGATGCGCGAAATCACCTTGGTCTTGTTGGGCTTGCCCATGAGCTTCCAGTAGTGGCGCGAGAGCTTGATGTTGGAGTCCGTCGATTCACCGCCGCCGGAGGTGAAGAAGAAGTGGTTGATGTTGGGATAGGTGATGGCGGCCAGGCGCTCGGCCAGTTCGATGGCGCGCGGGTTGGAACTGCCGGTGTAGCCCGAGGCGTAGCCCATCTCCAGCATCTGCTTGTAACCGGCCTCGGCGAGTTCCCGGCGGCCGTTGCCGGCGGTGTTGTTCCACAGGCCCGAAAGGCCGTCGATATAGCGGTCGCCGTTGGCGTCGATGAGGAATTCGCCCTCGCCGCCGGCCCACACTTTGCCACTGGTATGGCCGGCGGGAAGGTGGAGCGGGTGGATGAGGTGGGCGGCGTCGCGTTCGAGCAGTACCGATTGGGCGTCGTTGAGCATGGCGGCGGTCTCCTTGTGGGGTCCGGGATGATATCCCGGCCTAAATCTATTGCGCGAGTCTTTGATGGGGCCAAGGCGGTCTCGGCTATTGTCGGCGGCCTATAGCGCGGGTAGTTTTCAAAGACAAATCAATAGCGAGGTTGTTATGGCGCAGGTTCAATCAATTTCACGTGATACCCCGGCTGACGAGGCCATGGCCATTCTCGAGCGCGACGGCGCGGTGATTTATGAGCGCGTGGTCGACGACGCAACCATGGACCGGGTCCAGTCCGAACTCGACGGTTACCTGGAGCGGTCCTACAAGGGCGAGGGGGAATTCTGGGGCTACAAGACCAAGCGCGTCGCCGCCCTGGTGGC
>JAYZAP010000169.1:0-3379 GCA_036339655.1 Pseudomonadota bacterium
CGAGTTGACCGCCTTGCGGTCGCCGAGCTGCGCACGTAAGTCGTCGGGCAGCATGTCCCAGGCGAGATACTGGTTGGAATAGGAGGTATCGCCGCCGACCGGCGGGCATTCGACGGCGTAGAGCATGGTGACCTTGGGCGGGCGCTCGTAGTTGAGCGAATCTTGATGCCAGCTGCCGCCGAAATTATACTTGTCCTCTGGCTCCGAGCGCAGCTCGGTGATCTCGGGATGGCCCGGCAAGTTATCCGCGTAGGGCCACTTCATGAGCGGGCCGAAACGGCGGCCAAAGGCCTTGAGATCGTCGGGCGCGAAGTCCTGATCGCGGACGAACAGGACGAGATGATCGGTCAGGGCGCGCTCGACCTCGCCGAAGGTAATATTGTCGAGGCTGCGCAGGTCGACATCGGTGACGTCGGCGCCCAGCGCCCCCGAATTCGGCGTCACGGTCATTCGCTCGTAGGTTCCCGGCGTCTGTTGCGGCGGGTGCGCCGTGGTCGCCTGCAGTTGGAACGTCTGCTGGTACATAACCGACAGTGTATCGGCCAATTTGCGTCCGTACAGCGGCGAATTGCGTGACATGGGGGTTTTTTCCAGACAACAATGCCGCCGGTTCCTACGTTGTTTCCCCCATTCCGGCATGCCATGACAGCCCATCGCCTCGAGCCCCTGCTCAATCCCAAATCCGTCGCCGTCGTCGGCGCCTCGCAAAAGGCCGGCTCGTTCGGCCTGATGACCATCGAGCAGCTCCGCCGGTCGGGCTTCGAAGGGCCGGTCTACGCGGTTAATCCGGGATACGACGAGGTCATCGGCTACCCCTGTGTAGCCGCCATCGGCGAGGTCCCGGAGCCCATCGAGCATGCCGTCATGGTGGTCGCCAACACCCGTATCGAGGGGGCGATCGAGGAGGTCATCCGAGCCGGCGTCAAGTCGGTGACCCTGATGGCCAGTGGCTATCTTGAGGGCGATAGCGAGCCCCGGCTGGTCGAGCGCCTGACCGCCATGGCCAACGAGGCCGGGTTGTTGGTCTGTGGCGGCAACTGCCTGGGCTACTACAACTTCGAGAACCGCATCCACACCAACTGGTGCCGCAGCGACCCCCACCCGCCGGGCAATGTGGCGTTCATCTCCCATTCCGGGGCGATATTCCTGACCATCGCCGGCAGTGAGCCACGGATGCGCTACAACCTAGCGGTCTCGGCCGGCCAGGAACTCAATGTCAACGCCGCCGACTATCTCGACTATATGGTCGATATGCCGTCGACCAGGGCGGTGGCCATGATCCTGGAAACCGTACGCGATCCGGAGGGCTTCATCGCCGGCCTGGAAAAGGCCCGGGACCGGGATATTCCCGTGGTCGCCATCAAGATCGGCCGCACCGAGCAAAGCGCCCAATTGGCGATGACCCATTCCGGCGCCCTGGCCGGCGACGACGACGCCTATGAAGCCCTGTTCGACCACTATGGCGTGATCAGGGCATCGAGCGTGGCCGATCTGCCCGGCACCGCCCAGGTACTGGCCACCGGCAAGCGGGCCGGCCAGGGCGGCCTTATCAGTCTCCACGACTCCGGTGGATCGCGCGGCCTGACCATCGACCTAGCCAACGACCACGGCGTGCCCTTCGCCGAAATCAACGAACAGACCACCGCGGTACTGGCCGGCCATCTCGAATATGGTCTCGAGCCGGTCAACCCGGTCGATCTATGGGGCACCGGCCAGAACTGGCTCGAGGTTGTGGAAGGCTGCTACAAGGCGCTGATCAACGATCCCGACACCGGGGCGGGGATTTACTTCGGCGATTACTCCGGCATGCATGAAGACCTGCTCTACATGATCGACGCCATCGAACGGACGGCGGCGCAGACATCCAATCCGGCGTTCATCGTTCAACCGGTGAATACGGTGCTGCCCGACGCGGTCCTCGCCCGGGTCCATGGCGGCATGCCGATCATCGACGGCATCGAAAACGGCATCAAGGTCGTGCGGGCGCTGTTCTGGCTTCGCGACTATCAGGCCCGCCACGGCGCGGTCCCGCCGCCGGCCCCGGCCGCCGACATCATCGCAACGTGGCGAGCGCGTCTGGCCACGGTCGAGGCGCTCGACGAGGCCGAAAGCCTGGCCCTGTTCGCCGACTTCGGAATAGATGTCGCCGCCCACCGGGTGGTGACCAGCGAGGCAGAACTCACCGACGCCCTGGGCGACCTCGGTTATCCGGTGGTGCTCAAGACCGCCGCGCCGGGAATCGCCCACAAGTCGGATATGGGCGGCGTCCATCTCGGACTCGACAGCGAGGTCACCACCCTGGCCGCCTACCGCGACCTTGCCGGGCGGCTCGGTCCCCGGGCGTTGGTGTCATCCATGGTCGAGGCCACCGCCGAGTTGTCCTTCGGCATGGTCCGCGACGATCAGTTCGGTCCTCTGGTCATGGTCGCCACCGGCGGCGTCCTGATCGAGCTGTTCGAGGACCGCAAGGTGGCCATGACGCCGTTCTCCCAGGTCGAGGCCCGGCGCCTGATCGAGTCCTTACGCGGGCGTAAGCTGCTCGACGGCCTGCGCGGCAAGCCGGCCGCGGACATCGACACGGCGGCATTGGCCCTGGCGCGTTTCTCGGTGCTGGCCTTTGAGCTCGGCGACCTCATTGCCGAAGCCGACGCCAACCCCATCCTATGCACGCCCACCGGCGCCATCGCCGCCGACGGCCTGGTGATGGTGCAAGCGCCCTAGAAGCGCGAAAAATCCGGCGGCCGTTTTTCCTGAAAGGCGGCCACCGCTTCCTTGAGCTCGGGGCTTTGCAGGCGGGTCTCGAAGACCGCGTTTTCCCGCGTCATGCGTTCGGCGTGGGACTCCGCCGCCCGGCGCATGAGCGCCTTGGTGTCGCGCAACGCCGCCGGCGGTTTGGCGGCCAGGGCGCGGGCCACCTGGCGGGCGTGGGCGAGACACTCACCGGCCGGCAGCACAGCGTTGACCAGGCCCATTTCGCGGGCGGCGGCGGCGTCGATCTTGGCGTTCAACAGCAGCATTTCGGCGGCCCGCTGATAGCCGGCCAGGCGCGGCAGGGTCTGGGTCGAGGCGAACTCCGGCGTCAGGCCGAGATCGACGAACGGGGTGCGGAACAGGGCGGTCTCGTCGGCGTAGACCAGATCGCAGTGCAGCAGCATGGTGGTGCCGATGCCGACCGCGTAGCCGGATACGGCGGCGACCACCGGCTTGGGGCAGTCGAGAACAGCGTGCATCAGGCGGCCCGACTGGCGGTCGCTCATGTCGTCCGGGCCGGACAGGAAATCGCCGACATCGTTGCCCGCGGTGAAGACCTCGTCGCCCCCGGTAATCAGCACGCAGCGAATCGCGTCGTCGCCACTGGCCTGCTCGAAGCCACTGGCGG
>JAYZAP010000170.1:0-4305 GCA_036339655.1 Pseudomonadota bacterium
GAAATTGCTGACCGAGAATTACATGGAAAGCTATCACCTGCCGCCAGTCCACAGGGACACGGTGGGAGGTTATTTCCCGGTCGAGGACTGCGTGTTTCCCGATCAACCGCCCGGTGCCTACACCTATTCCACGTTCACCAAGGGTGAGGGCGTGGCCTATGGCCGGGCCCATCCCAACAACACCACGCTTGAAGGAGATTGGCGCCACACCAACCTGCTGCCGACCATATTCCCCGCCCACATGTTCACCTTGGCGCCCGATTACATGTGGTACCTGTCGTTGCGTCCAAAGGGCACTGGACAGGTCCATATCCGTTATGGCGCTAGCTTGGCGCCCGAGGTGGTTGCGGCCATGACCGACCGCGATGCTGAGACCCAACAGGCGATCGCGTTCCTCGACACGGTCAATTTCGAGGATCGCGAGATTGTCGAAGGCGCCTATCGCGGCGCCCAGGCGCCGTTGACCCGGCCGGGGCCGATCCATCATCTGGAGCGGCCGATCCATCACTTTATCGGCTTTCTCGCCGAGCGCCTGACCGATGGCGGCAAGACGGCGGCGCGGAAAGCTGCGGAATAAGCTCGTGACCAATACAACGGTAATTCGCAACGCCGCCTGGGTGGTGGCGTGGGATGACGGGCGCCAGGGCCACGTCTACCGCCGTGATATCGACGTGGTGTTCACGGGCAAGGATATCGCCTTTGTCGGCGCTAATTATCAGGGGCCAGCCGAGGTCGAGATTGACGGCCGCGAGCGCATGGTCATGCCTGGCCTGGTCAATATCCATACTCACCCGACCAGCGAGCCCCTACGCAAGGGCATCACCGACGAGACCCTCAGCCCCGGATTCTGGCATTCATCGCTGTACGAGTATCTCACCGTATTCACTGGCGACGAGGACGGCGCGCTGGCCGCCATCCAGGTCGCCCTGGCCGAGCTGTTGATGAGCGGCGTGACCACCGTGGCCGACCTCTCCATGCCCTTCGACGGCTGGCTCGACGCCCTCGGCCATAGCGGCATTCGCGCTGTTGCGGCGCCCATGTTTCGCGACGCCCGTTGGTTTACCCGGAACGGCCACGACCTGGAATACGACTGGGACGAGACCGCCGGACGCGAGAAGTTCGAGGCCGCTCAGCGCCTCATCGACCGGGCCGACCAGCATCCCTCGGGGCGGATCAGCGGCATGGTCTGCCCGGCCCAGATCGACACCTGTTCCGCCGACCTGATCCGCGACGCCTACGATTTCGCCGCCGAGCGTAGCCTGCCGTTCCAGATCCATGCTGCCCAAAGCGTCACCGAGTTCCAGGAAATGCAGCGCCGCCACGGCAAGACGCCGATCCAATGGCTCCATGATATTGGCGGCCTGGGGCGCAATTCGATCATCGGCCACGGCATCTTTCTCGACCATCACCCGTGGCTCCACTGGACCACCGCCGGCGACAAGGATCTGCTGCGTGACAGCGGCGCCACCGTGGCTCATTGCCCGACCGTATTCATGCGCCGGGGCATCGCCATGAACACCTTCGGCGACTATGTGCGCCACGGCATCAATATGGGCATCGGCACCGATACCTATCCCCACAACTTCCTCGAAGAGATGCGCAGCGCCTTCACCATAGCGCGGGCGGTGGCCGGCTCGGTCGCCGACCTCACCACCCTGGACATCTTCAACGCCGCCACCATCGGCGGCGCCCACGCCCTGATGCGCGACGACATCGGCCGCCTCAGCGTCGGCGCCAAGGCGGATCTAGTGCTGGTCGACGTTCGCGACCCGGCCATGATGCCGCTCCGCGAGCCGCTGCGCAGCCTGCTCTACGTGGCCGCCGACCGGGCGGTGCGCGACGTTTACGTGGACGGCGAACGAGTGGTGGAAAACGGTCGGCCGGTCAATATTGACTACCAGGCAGCGTCCCAGGCGGCCCAAGAGGCCCAGCAACGGTCCATGGAGAAGGTCCCCGACCTCGACTGGGCCGGCCGCACGGCGGACGTGCTGGCGCCCATGGTCCTGCCCGTCATCGATTAAAGAGAATGGGCATTCGCGTGCTGGTTACAGGCGTCTCCGGGTTTCTCGGGTCATGGGCGGTTAAAGGCCTTGCCGATGCCGGCCACCAGGCCATCGCCAGCAATGTGCGATGCCAGGACCGCCTGTTCCGCGCCATTTTGCCCGAGACAACGCCGGACCAGGTAACTTGGCGCGGTCTCGATGTAGACGACAACGACGTCGTCGATACCATTGTTGGTGAGGCGGCGCCCGAAGCCATCGTCCACTTAGCGGCGCGCTTGTTTCCGGCCTGCCGCGACGAACCGGCGGCGGCGGCCCAGGTCAACGTGGTCGGCCACATCAACGTCTTTGAAGCAGCCCGTCGCCATGGCGTGGGTCAGGTCGTCTATGCCAGCTCGCTGGCGGCCCGGCTGCGTCACGACGATGGCACCCACCGCACCATCTGCGGCACCTTCAAGCATTGGAACGAAACCTTTGCCGCCACTTATTTCGCCGAGCATGTGTTGCCGAGCGTGGGACTGCGGCCAGCCATCGTCTACGGTCCCGGCCGCGAGGCCGGCGCCACCGCTTTCGTCAACCAGGCCATCGCCGCCACCGCTGCAAATGAGCCCTACCAGCTGCCCCAACGCTGGTGTAGCCGGCTGGAATACGTTGAGCAGGTTGCCGCCATTTTTTGCCAACGCGCCGTTGACCGGCGCCCTGGCGTCGGACGCTTCCTCGACCCTGACCACCGACGACGATTTTATTACCGCCCTTGGCCGGTTGCCCCCGGCTGCCGGGTTACCGACGCGAGTGATAAACCGGTCAAGGCGACCGCGCCCGACGTCGTCGCCGCGCTTCAGGGACTTAGCGGCGTGTGGCGGGATGTTGACCTTGACGACGGCATTCGCCGGACAATCGACGGCATGGCCCAGCTGAATCCATAACAAGGGAATGAACACCATGAGCCTCAGTCAAGAAGTCGAAGCGTTCCTGCGGCAGCCCAATATCTGCGTTCTCGCCACCACCGGCGCCGACGGGTCACCCCATGCCATGCCCATGTGGTACGTCTTCAGGGACGGTGACATCCTGTTCGCGGCCGGGCTCAAGTCCCAGAAGGTGAGGAACATCGAGCGCACCGGCCGGGCCACCGTGGTCGTCGATCAGCGCGAAAAGCCCTACTACGCGGTGATGCTGCCGGGGACGGCGACGATCGAGGCGGGGCTATCCGAAGCGGATTCTCTCGCCCTGTTTTCACGCTATCTCGAGGGCGACGAATTGCGCCGCTATGTGGCCAACAGCAAGGGCGGCGACAGCGTCGCTATTCGGGTGCGGCCGGAACGCTTCGTTGAGTTTCACGGCCGCGCCGGAACTTGATGACACGACGACTATCCGCCCCCGATGTCTGCGTCACCCGGCCATAAAGCGTATTGCGCTGGACCGGAATGCGGCCGGCGCTGCGAATCATCGTCGCCATGCGGTCGGGGGTAATTTCCTGGCCGTGTCTGGCGCCGGCGGCGCGGCTGATCGACTCGTTAGTCAGCGAGCCGCCCATGTCGTTGGCCCCGACATCGAGGCAGGCGACGGCGCCGTCGGGGCCCATCTTGGGCCACGACGCCGGGATGTTGGTGATATGGGGATGCAGCGCGAGGCGCGCCACCGCGTGCATGAGCAAGGCCTCGCGATAGGTTGGCCCCATGCGCGCCTGGCCCTTGAGGTACATGGGCGCCTCCATGTGGACGAAGGGCAGGGGCACGAACTCGGTAAAGCCGCCGGTCCGCGCCTGTAGCGCGCGCAGGTGCAACAAGTGGCGAGCCCAGTGGTGGGGCCGGTCGGTGTGGCCGAACATGATGGTCGAGGGGGTGCGGAAGCCGACGCCGTGGGCCGCTGCCATGACCTCGAGCCACTGGCCGGTATTGAGCTTATCGGGACAGATAATGTCGCGAATCTCGTCGTCGAGGATTTCGGCGGCGGTTCCCGGCAGGGAACCAAGCCCGGCTTCGCCGAGCTGTTCGAGGAACGCCGGCAGACCGAGACCCAGGGTCTCCGCCCCATGCCACACCTCGAGCGGCGAGAACGCATGAATATGCATATCGGGCACCGCCGCCTTCACGGCGCGGCAGATATCCAGGTAGGTCTGGCCCGTATAGGACGGATGGATGCCGCCCTGCATGCAGACTTCGGTGGCGCCCCTGTCGCTGGCCTCGGCCGTGCGCTGGGCGATTTCGTCGAGGCCCAGGTCGTAGGGCCGGCCGCGCAGATTCTCGCTCATCTTGCCCTTGGAAAAGGCGCAGAAGGTGCAGTGGAAAAGACAGATATTGGTGTA
>JAYZAP010000171.1:0-6637 GCA_036339655.1 Pseudomonadota bacterium
CATGGCCCTCCAGAGATGTTCCCACGCCGTAAGGGATGATCGGCACGCCCTCGCGGGAACACAGTTCGAGCACCGCCAGGACTTCCTCGCTACTAGTCGGATAGACCACCGCATCCGGGTCATGGCCGGCATGGTAGGAACCGTCCTGACCGTGATGGGCGCGCACCGCCGTGGCGGTCGACATGCGATCGCCGAAAAGCTGCCGAAGCGAATCGACCACCCGTTGCTCAAGCACTGGATCCGCGCTCATGTGCCGCCTTCCTCGTCCATCATTGGGCCGTGCCATTAACCTAGAGCGCCCGACAGCGGGCCGCAATGGCGACCCTATGGCAATCAGCCAGTGATGGTTTATGATTCATCGCCATGCACATCGAGTCGCCCCTCGCCCTCTACGAATACACGGTCCAGCCCGAGTGGCTTGATTTCAACGACCACATGAACCTAGCCTACTACCTGCTGGCCTTCGACAAGGCCGTTGACGAGTTCTATCGCTACGCCAGCATCGCCGAGCCCTATATCGAGGAGCGCGGCATGTCGATGTTCACGCTCGACGCCAACTTGACGTATAAACGCGAGCTGCGCGGTGGTGACCCGATTCGCGTGACCATGCGGATTCTCGGGGTCGACGCCAAGAAAATTCATTTCGTCGAGCACATGTACCACGGCGCCGAAGGCTATCTGGCGGCCGCCACCGAATGGCTGGTCATCAACGTCGACCTGACCGAGCGTCGGTCGACGCCGTTCCCTGACGACATCATGGCGTTTCTCAGTCAGGTCGCCGAGGCCCACGCCCACATGCCGGTACCCCCCGAGGTCGGGCGGGTGATTTCGCTGAACGCTGGAAAGCCCGGCTGACAGGCGACCAGCCCATGGATCGGCTCACCGGCTGGCTCGCCGCCATCGTCAATGATCTGCGAAGGCTAGCCCGTAGCGAGCATTTCATCCTGTCGTTTCTCGCCGTCGCCCTGGGCATTCTGGCGGCCTATGGATCGATCGTGTTTCGCCTCGGTATCGGCTTGGTCCAGAAGTTCGCCTTCGATTCGGAGTCGGAGCGGCTGTTCAGCGCCGCCAACCAGTTGGCCTGGTGGCAGATCATGCTGGCACCGGCGTTGGGCGGCCTGGTGGTCGGCCTGTTCGTTCACTTTGTCATGCCCGGACGGCGCAATCAGGGGGTCTCCGACGTTATCGAGGCCGGCGCCCTCCACGACGGGCGCATGCCCCTGTGGGCCGGTATCGGCGCGGCCCTGGCGTCGGCCACGTCGATTGGGTTCGGCGCCTCGGTCGGCCGCGAAGGGCCGGTGGTCCATCTCGGCGCCACCCTGTCGTCGTGGATCGCCCGGCAGTTCCGCTTCGGTCACTCGACCGCCCTGACTCTGCTCGGCTGCGGTGTCGCCTCGGCAGTGGCGGCATCGTTCAACGCCCCTATTGCTGGCGTTTTCTTCGCCCTCGAAGTGGTGGTCGGGACATACGCCCTGGCGGCCTTCACGCCGGTGGTAATCGCCTCGGTCACCGGCACCATCATTGCCCGCATCCATCTCGGCGACTTCCCGGCCTTCGTGGTCCCCGAGTTCGGCATTGTCTCGTTCTTCGAGTTTCCCGCCTTCGTCCTGCTCGGCCTGATATCGGCGGTCGCCGCCGGAGTCTTCATGTGGAGCATCATGGCGACCGAGGACCGGGTGAAGGGGATTCCGGTCCCGGCCTGGCTGCGGCCGGTGTTCGGCGGCCTGGCGGTGGGTGTCATCGCCGTGTTCTTCCCCCAGGTGCTGGGGGTCGGGTACGAGGCCACCGACATGGCGCTTAACGTGACCCTGCCATTGTGGCTGCTGCTCGCCCTGGTCATCGCCAAGACCGCCGCTACCGCCATATCGCTGGGCACCGGTTTCGCCGGCGGTGTGTTCAGCCCGTCGCTCTACGTCGGCGCCATGGTCGGCGGCGCCTTCGGCATCGTCGCCGGCAGCGTGCTCCCGGATTTTGCCTCGTCACCGGGGACCTACACGATCGTCGGCATGGGCGCGGTGGCGGCGGCGGTGTTGGGGGCACCGATCTCGACTATTTTGGTTGTCTTCGAGATCACCGGTGACTATGGCGTGACCATCGCCGTGATGGTCGCCGTCGCGGTCGCCACCATCGTCACCCAGCAAATTCCCGGGACCTCGTTTTTCCACTGGCAACTGGCGCGCCGCGGCATCGATATCGGCCACGACCGGGCGCGGGAACTGCTGCAGGCAATCCCCGTGCGCGACGCCATGGAGCCCGCCACCGGCCTGATTCCCGCGACCCTGTCCAAGGCGGAACTTCGCACCCGGTTTCGCGAGACCCCACGAGGCGTCTTTTTCGTGGTCGCGGACCACGACCGCCTTGTTGGCGCCATCACCTTGAACGACGTCAAACACCTGGTATTCGATGACGGCCACAGCGGGCCTATCGATGTGCAAGCCCTGGCGCGGGCCCATAATGCCGCCGTCCTCGCCGACGACAATGTGGAGCGCGCCCACGCGGTGATGGACGAACAGGGTGTTGACCAGTTGCCGGTGGTCGATGACGCCGCCATGCGACGGATGGTCGGCATCGTCCGCCGCAAGAGCATGCTCAGGGCTCACAACCGGGTCCTGGCCCGCTATGGCGTGCAATGACCAACCACAGAGTTTATAAGCGGGACAATCATGTCTGACCCGTTTGACCTTTCCAACGCCGCGCCGATAGCGGCGGAACCAGCGCCCGCGGCCACCGCCAACGACTACCTCGCCAGACTCAACGAGGCCCAGCGCGAGGCCGTGGCGACAATCGAAGGTCCGCTGCTGGTGCTGGCCGGCGCCGGCACCGGCAAGACCCGGGTGCTTACCACCCGCCTCGCCCACATCCTTCTCAGCGGCCACGCCTGGCCCAATCAGGTGCTGGCGGTGACTTTCACCAACAAAGCGGCGCGCCAGATGATCGAGCGGGTCGGCAACCTCATGGGCCGCGATGTGGAAGGGCTGTGGCTCGGCACCTTCCACGCCATGGGCGCCCGCATCCTCCGCCGCCACGCCGAGTTGGTCGGCCTCAAGAGCGATTTCACCATCATCGACAGCGACGACCAGTTGCGGCTGCTCAAGCAGGTGCTCAGCGCCCACGATATCGACGACAAGCGCTGGCCGGCGCGCGGCCTGCTCTACATCATCGAGCGTTGGAAGGAACGTGACCTGACCCCTGACAGAGCCGGCAGCGACGACAGCGCCGAGTTCGCCAACGGCCGCGCAGTCGAACTCTACCGCGCCTACCAGACCCGGCTTGCCGCCCTCAACGCGGCCGATTTCGGCGACCTTCTGATGCACTGCCTGACCCTGTTCACCACCAACCCGGACGTGCTGGAACGCTGGCAGAACCAGTTTCGCTACATTCTGGTGGACGAGTACCAAGACACCAACGTGGCCCAATACCTGTGGCTGCGGCTGCTCGCCCAGGCCCACGGAAACCTGTGCTGTGTCGGTGACGACGACCAGTCAATCTACAGCTGGCGCGGCGCCGAGGTCGCCAACATCCTCAAGTTCGAAAAGAACTTTCCCGCCGCCGTCATCGTCCGCCTCGAGCGCAACTACCGCTCCACCGTCCATATTCTGGGCGCCGCCTCGGGGCTAATCGCGCACAATAGCGGCCGCCTGGGCAAGACCCTCTATACGGACACCGACAACGCCGGTGACAAGGTCACCGTGCAGGGCATGTGGGACGGCGACGAAGAGTCCCGGGTGGTCGGCGACCAGATTGAATCCCTGCACCGGGCTAAGCACCGGTTGGCCGAAATCGCCGTTCTGGTGCGCGCCGGCTTCCAGACCCGCGCCTTCGAGGAGCGCTTTATCACCATCGGCCTGCCCTACCGGGTGGTCGGCGGCCTGCGCTTCTACGAGCGCCAGGAAATCCGCGACGCCATCGCCTACATGCGGGCGACGGTCAGCCCCGACAACGACCTCTCCTTCGAGCGCATCGTCAACCTGCCCAAGCGCGGCCTGGGCGACGCCAGCCTGCGACCGATCCATCAGCTTGCCCGCTCCCGGGGCTGTTCGCTGTCGGTGGCGGCGCGTCTGGTGATCGAAACCGACGAGCTGCGGCCCAAGGCGCGCGGCGCGGTCAAGGATCTGGTCGACAGCTTCGACCGCTGGCGCCGGATGTTCGAGACCCAACCCCACGCCGAGGTCGTCCAAATCATGCTCGATGAGTCGAGCTATACCGAAATGTGGCAGCGCGACAAGTCGGCGGCGGCGCCGGGGCGGCTGGAGAACCTCAAGGAGCTAGTCCGCGCCCTCGGGGAGTTCGAGAACCTCGCTGGCTTCCTCGACCATGTCAGCCTGGTCATGGATATTGAAAGCGCCGCCAACGACGACATGGTCAACATCATGACCCTGCACAGCGCCAAGGGCCTGGAGTTCGACAGCGTCTTCCTGCCGGGCTGGGAAGAAGGCCTGTTTCCCCACGAGCTGGCGTTGCAGGAGAAGGGTGAGCAGGCGCTGGAAGAAGAGCGCCGCCTCGCCTATGTCGACCTGACCCGGGCGCGCAAGCGGGCCGCCGTGATGTTCGCTGCCAACCGCCGGGTCTACAATCAGTGGAAGTCGAGCCTGCCGTCGCGATTCGTCGACGAACTGCCCAACGACCATGTTGAGCGCATCGCCCTGCCCGGTGTCTACGGCGGCCTCGACGACAGCGCGGTAGCCTGGAATGGCGGTAGTGGCGGGCGCGGTTGGCCACGACGAAGCGCGGCGGCCACGAATGAGCCGGTCTATGACCAGGTCGAACATGAACCGGCCGCCATTGCCGTCGGCGTGCGGATTTTTCATCAGAAGTTCGGCTATGGCCGGGTGGTCGCCGCCGACGGCAACAAGCTCGACGTGGCTTTCGACAAGGCCGGCAACAAGAAAGTGCTCGACAGCTTTGTCAAACCCGCCTGAGGGACCCGGTCTTCGACGGCTGAGCCTGAATGTTCCGCAAGCCCAGGTGGCCGCCATCGAGAGTGCCCTGGAAGATCATGTCCTGGCTCTCACAATCGACGAAGACGCGGTCGACGGCCTGATACATGTGGAAGCCTTATTTGCCGCCCCTATGGAGCCGTCCACGCTCCGTGCCCGCATTGAGGCGGCCGGCATCCAGCATCCCGACATATCCGTTGAGACAGTTTCTGAGACCGACTGGGTCGCCGCCTCCCAGGCCAGTTTTCCGGCGTTCCGCGCTGGACGCTACTACGTCCACGGCTCCCACTTGCCGACAGCGGGAGATGACGCCGTCGACCTGGAGGTCGATGCTGGCGCGGCCTTCGGCACCGGCGAGCACGAAAGCACCCGCGGCTGTCTGCTCGCCCTCGACGAGTTGGCCGAGCACCATCGGGTGGACCGGGCGCACGATATGGGTTGCGGCACCGGCATTCTCGCCATGGCCACGGCCAAGACCTGGCAGACAACCGTGGTGGCCAGCGACATCGACCCGTCGGCAGTGACCACCGCCCGGGCCAACACCGAGAAAAACGCAGTCGGCCATTTGGTCCAAGTCATCGAAAGCGACGGCTACACCCACCCAATTGTCGGGGCCAGCGCGCCATACGACCTGATCACGGCCAATATCCTGGCCGGTCCGTTGGTCGCCATGGCGCCTGACCTCGCCGACTGCCTGGCGCCCGGCGGCGTCGCGGTTCTCGCCGGGCTGCTTTCGCGCCAGGCTGACAGGGTTGTCGCCGCCCATGAGGCTCACAGCCTGATCTTCGACAACAAAATCGCTCTCGAAGATTGGCGCACCTTAATTCTTAGACGGCCGACTGACAAATAGGGCGGTGACTGACGCCACCGCCCTCGAATGCGACAGGCCACGTTAGATTTACGCCGCGTTCATGGTCTTCAGGAACTTATCGACCGCACCGCGCAGCTGGTCGGCTTGACCAGCCAGATCGCCAGCCGACTGCAACCCCTGGTTGGCCGCGATGCCGATCTCCGACGCCGCCTTGTTGACATCGTCGATGGTGGTTGTCACCTCCTGGGTGCCGGCCGCCGCCTGCTAGCTGTTGCTGTTGATCTCACCGGTCGAAGCGCCCTGTTCTTCGACGGCCAAGGCTATGTCCGTCGAGATTTCGTCCATCTCGGTGATCTTCCGGCCGATATTTGCAATGGCCGACACCGATTGGTCAGTGGCGTTCTGGATCGAGGCGATTTGTGATGCGGTCTGCTCGGTCGCCTCGGCCGTCTGATTGGGCAGGCTCTTGTCCTCGGAGGCGGCATTCCGCAATCCCAGAGCATTAATTTACAATGACATTCGTTAATCAACGGTTACCCTGTGGTCCGCCACCAGCAGGATCAGAGAAAGCGGGTCATGAAGATTTACCAGGGTATCCGTGGCGCCGATGGCTGCGTGGTTACGGTTAATGGCGCGCCACTCGACCCGCGCACGGATCTGCGCCGCTACTCCTCGGATGGATTCGAATGGGGCTACGAGGGCAGCGGACCGCACCAATTGGCCCTGGCCATTCTCGCCGACCACTTCGGTGACAACGACCGGGCGCAAATCTCAAGCCGTCTATTCATGGAAGTGTTGGTCGCCGAACTCAAGGGCGACGAATGGAAGCTGACCGACGAGCAGGTCGGCAATACCTTCAATCAGGTTGTCGAAGTGCCGTTCGACCTGG
>JAYZAP010000172.1:0-3945 GCA_036339655.1 Pseudomonadota bacterium
CCGATGGAAACAGACCGAATCAAGCGCCGCTTAATCCGGGTTGAACTCGTTCTGGTAGGATCGCGCTAACCCCGGGTCCTGGTCTTGCTTGTGGAGCAGGCAGTTGCCGATGGCCAGGACCTCGATGCCGGTGCCCATGAAGCAGCGGAAGGCGTCCTCGGGCGTACACACGATGGGCTCGCCACGCACGTTGAAGCTGGTGTTGACGATCACCGGGCAGCCGGTCAGGGCCTTGAAGCGCTCGATCAGGCCGTGATAGCGCGGGTTGGTCTCGCGGTGCACGGTCTGGACCCGGGCCGAGTAGTCGACATGGGTGACGGCGGGAATGTCGGAGCGCGGCACGTTGAGTTTGTCGATGCCGAACAGCGTCTGCTGCTCCGGGCTCATGGCCCGGCGGCGGTCCTCGGCGACATCGGCGACCAACAGCATGTAGGGGCTGTCGCCGTCCAAGTCGAACCACTCGGCGACGTCGTCACGCAGCACCGAGGGCGCGAACGGGCGGAACGACTCGCGGTATTTGACCTTGAGGTTGAGCACCGACTGCATGGACGGTGAGCGGGCATCGCCGAGGATGGAGCGGCCGCCCAGCGCCCGGGGACCGAACTCCATGCGGCCCTGGAACCAGCCCACCGCCTTGTCCCCGGCCAGGGCCTCGGCGCAGGCTGCCAGCAGGGCGTCTTCGTCGAGCGTGAAAAAATTGGCGCCGGCGTTGGTCAGGCGGCGCTCGATGTCGGCCTGACCATAGTCCGGGCCGAGGTACGAGCCCTTCATGGCGTCACCGCCGGTGACCCGGCGCGGCTGGTCGGCGAACTGATAATGGGCGGCCAGGGCGGCGCCCAGCGCCCCACCGGCATCCCCCGCCGCCGGCTGTATCCAGACGTTGTCGAAGTGGCCGTCGCGCAGGACCTTGCCGTTGGCGACGCAGTTCAGCGCCACGCCGCCGGCGAGGCAGAGGTTGGCAATGCCGGTTTCGGCGGCCAGGGCGCGGGTCAGACGCAGCACCGTCTCGTCGAGCACCACCTGGATCGAGGCCGCCAGGTCCATGTCGCGTTGGCTGACCCGGGACTCCGGGTCCCTCGGCGGGCCGCCGAATAGATTGTGAAACCGGTCATTGGTCATGGTCAGGCCGGTGCAGTAGTCAAAGTAGCCTAGATCGAGGCGGAACGAGCCGTCATCTTTCAAGTCGATCAGGTTGTCGAAGATGGTCTGGGCGTAGGTCGGCTCGCCGTAGGGGGCCAGGCCCATGACCTTGTACTCACCAGAATTGACCCGGAAGCCAGTGTAGTAGGTGAACGCCGAATAGAGCAGGCCGAGGGACTGGGGAAAGTGGATTTCCTTGGCGATCTCCAGGCTGTTACCGCGGCCGACGCTGGCCGAGGTGGTGGCCCATTCGCCGACCCCGTCCATGGTCAGCACCACCGCCTCCTCGAACGGCGATGGGAAGAAGGCCGAGGCGGCGTGGCTCTGGTGGTGCTCGGCGAACAGCAGGCGTTGCTCCCAGTCGAGCGCCGGGGCGTGGCGGCGCAGCTCGTCGCGCAGCAGGCGCTTCTGGAACAGCTTCTCCTTGAGCCACACCGGCAGGGCCATGCGGAACGATCGGAACCCGCGCGGCGCGAAGGCCACATAGGTTTCTAGCAAGCGCTCGAACTTGAGGAACGGCTTGTCGTAGAACGCGATGTGGTCGATCGAGTCAGGCGTCGCCCCGGCTGCCTCAAGGCAATAGGCGACCGCGTTGGTTGGGAACCGGGCGTCGTGCTTGACCCGCGAAAAGCGCTCCTCCTGCGCCGCGGCGACAATCTCGCCATGGTCGATCAAGGCCGCTGCGCTGTCGTGGTAGAACGCCGAAATGCCGAGAATGCGCATGGGTCGTCTAGAACTGGCGCGGCATGCCGTCCGGGGCCGGTCCCGGCGGTTCGCGCTTGATCCAATAGCTCTTGGCATGGCGGTCGAGCTTGAGGCGCAGGGGGTCCTTGCCCATGAGCCGCATGATCAGGCCGGTCGGCGTAACCGCCAGGAAGAACGTCAGGCCCAGGGCCAGCGGGCTGACAATACGGTTGAGCAGCAGGCCAAAGCGGTGCCACAGGCGGTTGGGCGTTGCCAGTACCCGGGGCGCCACTGCGGCCAGGGCGGCGAAGACCAGGGCCACGACGAGGGCCCACCAACGCGGCGCGGCGCCATCGATCAGCGGCCACAGGCCGACCAGGGTGAAGACCCCGGCGAAGACCAGCCCGAAACTTCGGTCCGAGCCGCGCTTGACCTCGCCCGAGCGGCTGAAATCCTCGTGACTGCTCAAGCCTGCTGGACCCGGCAACTCAGGCCGAGGGCGTCGGTCGCCTCGGTCACCGCCGTGGTGTCGGCGCCCTCGGGCAGGGACACGGCGATGCGGATGGTGGTCACCGCGTCGCCGTCGGTCACCGACTTCTGCGAATTGAGCCGCACTACCTCGGCGCCACAATCGGCGAAGGCCGCCGCCAGGCGCGCGATCTTGCCTGGCCGGTCGGCGCCCGAAATCTCGAAGCGGTGGGTGATGCGCTGGCTGCGCACCTCGCTGGCCGCCGGGTCGAACGGCCCGACCACGATACGGGCGCCGGCCAGCAGCGGCGTGCGGTGAAGCTCCAGGGCCAGGGGCTCCTCGGTCATGCCATGGGGCAGCTCGCAGACCGTGGTGAACTCGGCGCTGCCGGAGAGCAGGGCATAGGTGGTGTCGGCCAGGTTGCAGCCGAGCTCGAACAGCCGTTCGCTGACCGCCGCCAGCAGACCGGCCTGGCTGACACAGGAAATCGAAACAATCGCACGCTGGCTCATGGCATCCCGGTTTTTATGGACCCGCCAATGTTCCCGCCAATGTTAGTGGCCGGGCTCCCCTGCGGCAAGCGGTTGCGCCGCCGGCGCACGGCGTATGAGCCACCAAAGGATCAGCAGGCCGGGCAGGGCGGCCACGGTGGTGTAGAGGAAGAACGGCACCCACCCCAGGGTCTCGGCGATATAGCCGCCGGACGCGGCGAGGACCGTGCGCGGCACCGCCATGAGCGACGACAGTAGGGCATAGTGAGTCGCCGTGTACTTGATGTCGCACAGGCTCGACAGATAGGCCACGAAGGCCGCCGAGCCCATGCCGCCAGACAGGTTCTCGATGCCGATAGTGGCGAACAGAAAGGCGAAGTCATGGCCGATCACTGCCTGGGCGGCGAACATCAGGTTCGACAGCATCTGTAGAATGCCGGCGATCATCAGGGCTTTCATGATGCCCATGCGGTAGACCATGAGGCTGCCGACAAACACGCCGACCACGGTGGCCACCACGCCGAACAGCTTGCTGGCTTCGGCGATTTCGACCTTGGTAAATTCCATGTCGATGTAGAACGGCCCGGCCATGGCTCCGGCAACAGCATCGCCGACTTTGTAGAACAGGATGAAGACCAGGATGACCAGCCAGGTGTCGCGCTCCATGAAACTGGTAAACGGGTCGACCACTGCTTGCTTCAATCCCTGAAGGATTGGCGCCCGCTGGCTCTCCGCGCCGGATTTCGTCTCAACCCCGCGCCGCGGTTCGCGGGTTAGAAGGACCGTGGCGACGCCGACCAGTACGCAGGCGGCCATCACCAGGAAGGCGAAGTTCCAGCCGCCATACTCGGCGGCGAACAGCGCGCCGGCGCCAGCGGCGATGAGCCCGCCGCGGTAGCCGTATTGGGTCGCGGCGGCGCCGATACCCTGCTCGTCGGCGTCGAGCAGTTCAATGCGGAAGGCGTCGATGACGATGTCCTGGCTGGCCGAGGCGAAGGCGACCACCACCGCCCACAGGGCGGTGACCTCGGGACTGGTCGCGGGGTCGGTGTGGCCGAGCATAACCATGGATATGATCAGCGCGATTTGTGTCACCAGTGCCCAACTGCGCCGCCGTCCCAACCAGCGCGTCAGCAGGGGCACCGGTACGTGGTCAATTAG
>JAYZAP010000173.1:0-2374 GCA_036339655.1 Pseudomonadota bacterium
GGCCCCGGTAGTCTTGGTCCATGACCGATTCGTGGCATCAAATGACCGCCCTGGCCCTGGGCGACGGTATCGCCGGGGGCGCCATCGACCCGGTGGCCCTGACCGAGCATTTCCTCGAGCGCATAGCCAGGGGCGACGGCGACCGGGTGGTCTATCTGGCGACCACAGCCGAGCGCGCCCGGGCCGAGGCCGAGGCGGCCTGGGCCCGGGCCCGGGCCGGCCGACGCCTGGGACTACTCGACGGCGTGCCAATGTCGTGGAAGGACCTGTTTGACAGCGCCGGCACCGCGACCACCGCCGCCTCGCCGATCTTCGCCCAACGGGTACCCGAGGTCGACGCCACCCTGCTGGCCCGGGCGTCGCGCGCCGGCATGGTCTGCCTGGGCAAGACCAACCTCACCGAATTCGCCTTCTCGGGCCTCGGCATCAATCCCCACTACGGCACCCCGGCCAACGCCTACGACGCCGCGGTGCCACGGGTGCCCGGCGGCTCATCGTCGGGCGCCGCGGTATCGGTGGCACGCGGCCTGGCGCCAGCCGCCATCGGCAGCGACACCGGCGGCTCAGTGCGCATCCCGGCGGCGTTCAACGGTCTGGTTGGACTCAAGACCACCGCCGGGCTGCTGCCGCTCGACGGTGTCATCCCCCTGGCCGCCAGCCTCGATACCGCCGGGCCCCTGACCCGCGATGTCGCCGACGCCAACGCCATCTTCGCCGTCCTCGCCGGACGCCTGGCCGCCGACCTGGGCGCCGCCTCGCTCTGTGGCGTGCGTCTGCTGGTGCCCGACAACGTCATGTGGAACGGCGTCGAGGTGGGCAACGAGCAGGCGGTGCGCCACGCCATCGACCGGCTCGCCGCCGCCGGTGCCGAGGTAGTGACCGACCAAGTCCCCGAGCTGACCGAGGTCCAGGACCTGTTTGCCAAAGACGGGCCGTTGGTCGCGGCGGAGGCCTACGCCCGCTGGCAGGACCTGGTCGACCACCAACCCGACAAGATTTATCATAATGTTCTCAAGCGCTTCTGGGCCGGCTCCGAAATGACCGCGACGAGTTACGAGACCCTGCGCCGCGGTCTCGATACCCTGTCCATGCGGTTTCACCAGCGCCTCGCCGGCTATTCCGCCATGGTCGCGCCGACCACCCTGATTGCACCGCCGCCCATCGCCCCGTTGGAAGCCGACGACGACACCTACATGGCGGCCAACGGCGGCGCCCTTCACAACACCACCCTGGGCAACGTGCTCAAGGTCTGCGCCGTGACACTGCCCTGCGGCGGTACCGCCAGTGGTGGTACGAACAGCGAGGCCGACCTGCCCGTCGGCCTCATGCTTCACGCCCGGCCGTTCACCGAGGCCGCCCTGTTGCGTCTCGCCAAGGCCTGCGAAGAAACCCTCGCCGACATTCCCAAGCCGACCGCCAAGTTGTAGCCGGACAACGCTCTAGCCGCCGGCTTCACGTCGCCCGGTTCGGACGGTCCCAGCCACCATCCTAACAATCGAATCGAGGACTCTTCTATAACGGGTGGATTTTATGTGTTTTTTTGATATAGTTATCGACTCGTGTTGTATTTAGATTCGGTTTACGAGGGACAACTCATGGCCAGCCGTACGACCGCCGCCGTCAGGCCGGCGCTGCTGCCACCCGCCGCCGTGGCCTTTATGCGCCGGCGATTTGTCGAGTTCTCGGGCGGCGTTCTGGGGATTGCCGCCGTGCTGTTCGGCCTGGCGCTGGCGAGCTATGGTGCCGGCGACCCGTCCCTCAACACCGCGACCGGCCAGGCAGCCGCTAATCTGGTCGGCTATGCCGGCGCCATCGCCGCCGACCTCGCCTTGCAGTCCGTCGGCCTGGCCGCCGTGGCGCTGGTCATCGCGCCCCTGGCCTGGGCCTGGCGCATCGCCAGCCATCACGGCTTGAGCCGGCCCTGGCTGCGCCTGGCCATGCTGCCCCTGTGCCTGGTCGCCCTGGCGGCCGGCTGCGCCACCCTGCCCCATCCGGACGGCTGGACCCTGGTCAGCGGTCTCGGCGGCGTTGCCGGCGTGGTCATCGTCGACGCCATGGTGGCGCTGATTGCCCCGGTCGGCGGAAGCGGCATTCATGTCGCCATTCTCGGCTTCACCCTGGCCACCCTGACCCTGGCGCCCGCCACCGGCTTGAGCCTGGCGGAATGGCGTGGCCTCGGCGCCAACACCTGGCGCCTGACGATGTTGCCGTTGCGGCTCGCCGCAGGCGCCGTCATCCGGCGCCGTGATTGCGACAGCGATGTCCTCCTGCCCACCAATCGAGAGCGCCAGGAGCCGTCATTGCGGCGGCGCCGCGATGCGCCGGTGGATAACAACGAGCGGCGCGAGCCGGCCCTAAAGCGCGATGGCCCCAG
>JAYZAP010000174.1:0-4401 GCA_036339655.1 Pseudomonadota bacterium
GCGCTGAGGTTCTCGAGCCGGCCCAGCGCCCCTGGCGGCTTGGTCAACTGACTTTCGCGGGCGGCGGCGGCGGCGGCGGCGTCAGGATCGGGGCCAGGAAGCGCCGCCATCAGGCGGCGAACATCGTCGAGGGAGCTGACGGTGGAAATCTGGGACATGAACCTATCCGGCGTCGCAGGGTTTGAAGTGGCGCTGGCGGGTTCCTATATCGGCAGAATGGGACGCCGTCAAAGACGGTGACATCACAGCGCCAGGAAAACCGAGATTTGTCCGACACCGATCCCTCACGACCCTTCCCCGGAACGCCACGCCAGTGGTACGACGATGTCCGTCTCGCTGCCGGGTTTCTCACCCGCCTGATACCGCCGCCGGCCGGCATTGTCCGGCCACTGGCTCAGGGGACGCGGGCGTTTGCCCTGGTCGGCGTCGGATTGGGCGCGGCCGCCGGACTGGTCTACATCCTGGCCAGCGGTTTCGGCCTGCCGCCGGTGCTCGCCGCCATGGTACCCCTAGCCGCCCTGGTCCTGGCACCTGGCGCGCTCCATGAAGACGGCCTCGCCGACACCGCCGACGGCCTCGGCGGCGGCGCCACCAAGGCCCAGAAACTGGCCATCATGCGCGACAGCCGCATCGGCGCCTACGGGGTCGTCGCTCTGATGTTTTCCCTGGCCGCCCGGGTCGCCGCCATCACCATCATCGCCGAGCCCGAGCTGGTGTTCGCCGCCCTGGTGGCGACGGCGGCGGCTTCGCGTGCCGCTGTGCCGGCCCTCATGACCCTGCTGTCCGCGGCGCGAAGCGACGGCCTCGGCGCCGATGCCGGGCGGCCGGGACGGCGCGATGCGGTGCTCGGTGGCGTCCTCGCCCTGGTCGTTGCCTTGCTCGCGCTCGACGGCGCTATCGCTGTGGTCGCCTTGACGGCAGTCGGGTTTGCAGTTCTTGCCGTCGCGGCACTGGCGCGGCGGCAGATTGGCGGCTATACCGGCGACATCCTTGGAGCCGCCCAGCAAATCAGCGAGGTCGCCATGCTGTTCACCGTCGTCGCCCTGATATGAACCAACCAACCGTAACCCGCTGGTGGTGGGTCCGTCACGCTCCGGCCTTTCGCGTCAATGGCGGTATCTACGGCAACGACGACGTGCCCTGCGACACCACGGATGAGGAGTCGTTTCGCGGCCTCGCCCGCCTGTTGCCCGATGACGCCATCTGGGTAACCAGCCATTTGAGCCGCACCAAACTGACCGCGGCGGCCATCGTCAGCGGCGGCGCCACGGCCCCGGGACCCCTGATCGAGCAGGGTCTTGGCGAACAGGGCTTCGGCGATTGGCAGGGCATGACCCATGCGGAAGTCGAGGCTGCCAACCCGGACCTCTACCACAAGTTCTGGCTCGCCCCGGCGGACCACGCACCGCCCGGCGGCGAAAGCTTCGTCGACGTCATCGAGCGGGTCCGCGAGGTGGTCGAACGGATGACCGCCGACCATGGCGGCCGCGACATCATCGTCGTCGCCCACGGCGGCACGATCCGCGCTGCCCTGGCCATTGCGCTCGGTGTTGACGCCGACCGAGCACTGCCGTTCTGCACCGAAAACTTGTACGTTACCCGCATCGACCATGTGGACGGACCCGGTGCCGGCGGCGACTGGCGAATCTTCACCGTCAACCAACCACCGGCGTAGCTTCCTATCAAATTTTCGTGCTAGGTTGGCCACCGGCATCGAGAAGAGGGAAGCCGGTGACGCGGGCCTGACCGTTCAGGCCGCCATTCCGGCGCTGCCCCCGCAACTGTAAGCGGCGAAGCTTCGGCACAGGCCACTGGCGTCCAATCCCGCAAGGGTGCGGCCGCCGGGAAGGCGCCGGGGCTGTTCACGCCCAAGCCAGGAGACCTCCTCGCTGCCTCCGGTCTCGCGTTCCTCGGAGGGAGGAGAAGGACGAATAGTGCGTAATACATCCCAACCATCGGTGACCCTGGTACTGGGCGGTGCCCGCTCGGGCAAGAGCGCTTACAGTGAGCGTCTTGCCGAATCCGTTGGCGGCCCTCTGACCTATATCGCCACCGCCGAGGCCGGCGACGACGAGATGGCAGCGCGCATCGCCGATCACCAGGCCCGGCGCGGCAATCGTTGGGCCACCGTCGAGGAGCCGCTCGAACTGGCCGAGGCCGTGGCCCGCGCCGACCAACCCGGCGGCGCCGTGCTGGTTGACTGCCTGACCCTGTGGCTTGCCAACCTCATGGCGGCCGAGCGCGACATTCCAGCCGAAAGCCGGCGCCTGGCCGATACCCTGGAGACCGTCGAAGGCGCCGTGGTGCTGGTCGCCAACGAAGTCGGCCTCGGCATCGTGCCCGACGACCCCCAGGCCCGCGCCTTCCGCGACCATGCCGGGCGCCTCAACCAATCCATCGCCCAGGTTGCCGACAACGCGGTGTTTGTCGCCGCCGGGCTACCCATGATCCTCAAGGGAGAAGACTTGAATGCCTGAGACCAGTTCACGGACCAATGGCAAGATACCCGCCACGGTCATCACCGGCTTCCTCGGGGCCGGCAAGACCAGCCTGATCCGCCACCTGCTAGAGACCGCCAACGGCCGGCGCATCGCCCTGGTCATCAACGAGTTCGGCGACGTCGGTGTCGACGGCGACCTGCTCGCTAGTTGCGGCATCGAGGGCTGCGGCGAGGACGACATCGTCGAACTTGCCAACGGCTGCATCTGCTGCACCGTGGCCGATGACTTCCTGCCGACCATCGAGGCCCTGTTGGCCCGCGACCCGCCGCCGGAACACATCGTCATCGAGACCTCGGGTCTGGCCTTGCCCAAGCCCCTGATCAAGGCGTTCAACTGGCCCGACGTGCGCACCCGGGTCACCGTCGACGGCGTGGTCGCGGTGATCGACGCCGCCGCCGTGGCCGACGACCTGTTCGCGTCCGATCCCGAAGCGGTCGCCGCGCAACGCGAAGCCGACCCCATGCTCGACCATGACAGCCCCCTGGAGGAAGTCTTCGAAGACCAGCTTCAATGCGCCGATCTGGTGGTGCTCAACAAGACCGACCTGCTCGATGAGGCCGGCGTGGACCAGGTGCGGCGTGATGTCGGCGATCGCCTGGCCCGCGCCGTCAAGCTGGTCTCGGCGTCCCACGCCCGCATCGATGCTGGCGTGCTGTTGGGCCTCGAGGCGGCGGCCGAGGACGACCTGGCGGCGCGCCCGTCCCACCACGATGGCGAGGACGACCACGACCACGACGACTTCGACTTTTTCCCCGTCACCCTCGCCCCCGCCGCCGAGCCGGGGGCCCGGCTGGGGCGCACCGCCGCCGCCATCGCGCCCCACGGCATCCTGCGCATCAAGGGCTTCCTTCATGTGACCGGCAAGGACATGCGCCACGTGGTCCAGGCGGTCGGCGGCCGTATCCAGCGCTACTACGACCGGCCGTGGCGTGACGGCGAGGAGCGCCTGAGCCGTCTCGTGGTGATCGGCGAGAAAGGCCTCGACCGCCTGGCCGTGACCGCCGCCCTTGGAGCCTAGGGCCGGTGCACCTCCTCGCCGCCCAGCCCGGCGCCGTCAGCGATGGCGAGGAGGCCGTCGATCTCGGCCAGACCCCGGGCGATATCGTGGTGCTCTCGGCGGCGGATACGGAACTCGCCTGCCTGGCGGCGGCCCGGGCGCGGCAAGGAGACGGCGCGCCGAGCCTGCGCCTCGCCAATCTCATGCATCTCGGCCACCCCCTGTCGGTCGACAATTACGTGGACGACGTCATTCGCAATGCCCGGCTGGTGGTGGTCCGCCTGCTCGGCGGTGCCGGATACTGGCGCTATGGGGTCGAGCAGGTGGTGGCGGCGTGCCAGGAGGCCGGCGTCGCCCTCGCCCTGCTGCCCGGCGATGACCAGCCTGACGCCGAGCTGTCTCACCTCTGCCTGGTGCCCGCCGACACCGCGCACCGCCTGTGGCAATACTGCGTCCACGGCGGCATCGACAACGCCGGCAACTTTCTCGCCTACGCCGCCGACCTCTTGGGCCATGACCTCGACTGGCGCGAGCCGGCGCCGCTACTCCGCGCCGGGCTCTACTGGCCGGGCGAGGCCCAGCCCGACCTCGATGTGCTGCGCGGCCACTGGCAAGACGGCGCCCCGGTGGCGCCCGTGGTGTTCTACCGCGCCCTCATGCAGGCGGCCAACATGGCGCCGGTGGACGCCCTTATCGAAGCCCTGGCGCGGCGCGGCCTCAACCCGTTGCCGCTCTATGTCGTGAGCCTCAAGGACCCGGTCTCGGCCGCCGTGGTCGCTGAGACCCTGGCCACCGCGTCCCCCGCCGTGGTACTCAACGCCACCGGTTTCGCGGTCTCCACCCCCGGGGCCGAAATCCACGAGACGCCGTTCCACGAGGCCGGTTGCCCGGTGCTCCAGGTGG
>JAYZAP010000175.1:0-3833 GCA_036339655.1 Pseudomonadota bacterium
CCATGATCCTTCGCGAAGAGGGCTCAAGCACCCGGCAGATTATCGAAGACGCCCTCGCCGAGGCCGGGGTGGCTCCTCAGGTGGTCATGGAAATCGGCAGCCGCGAAGCGTTGCACGAAGCGGTCGCCGCGGGCCTGGGTATCGGCGTGGTCTCGGCCGCCGAACTCGGCACCGACGACCGCCTCACGGTCGTCAAAATCTCCGACACCCGCCTCGAAGCACAGGAATTCGTGGTCTGCCTCAAGGAACGGCGCAATGTCCGCACGGTCCAGGCATTCTTCGACCTGGCCCGCGGCTGATCCGGGACCGTGACCAGACAACCGTAGAGAATCATATTTCCACCGAGCTGGGACTTGGCTAACATCAACGGCGACCAAACCCATAAAAGTTCGATAACAAACGATGGACCATCAGGTGAATGACCGGCGCATTGGCCGGCGCGCGACGGGGTGTGATCTAGTCGTCTAGCTGGAGGGTGCGGAGTCTCGTTCCGCCGCTAGCGATTCCTTCGCCGCGTTTGCCTATTTCACTCTTGGTGTCCCATGAAAAATAAACCCCGCTTGCGGCTGGCTGTCGATATCGGCGGCACCTTTACCGACATGGTCCTGGTCGACCAGGACAACGTCGTTCTGGCCACCGCCAAGACACCAACCACTGTTAACCCCACCGACGGCGCCCTGGCCGGTGTTCGCCAGGTTATCGCCGACGCCGGCGTCCATATTGGCGATGTCGCCGGGTTCATTCACGGCACCACCCTGGCGACCAACGCGTTGATTGAACGTCGCGGCGCCACCGTCGCCGGCGTTACCACCGCCGGGTTCCGCGACATCCTTGAGATCGGCTATGAGCGGCGCTACAGCCAATACGACATCAACATCGAAAAGCCCGATCTGATCGTGCCGCGCGCCCGGTGTTTCACGGTTCCAGAGCGTATGTCGGTTCATGGCGAAATTCTCGAGCCGCTGGCCGACGATGCGGTTGACGGCCTAATCTCGGCGCTCGACGATAGCGGCGCCCAGGCAGTGGCGATTTGCCTGCTTCATGCCTACGCCAACCCGATCCATGAACAGCGTCTGCGCGATCTATTGGTTGAGCGGCGCCCCGGCTTGATCGTATCGATGTCGAGCGAGGTGAGTCCGGAGGCCCGCGAGTTCGCGCGGCTGTGCACGACCATCGCCAACGCCTATATCCAGCCCCTTATGTCGTCCTATCTGGCGGACTTCGCCGCGGCCTTTACCGCCGAGGGATTGACCTGTCCAATCCTGATGATGACCGCCGGCGGCGGCATGAGCACCCTGGATATGGCCACGCGCTTTCCTATCCGGCTGGTCGAATCCGGCCCCGCCGGCGGCGCCATCTTGGCGGCCCAAGTTGCCGAGCGGGTCGGACACCAACAGGTGCTGTCGTTCGACATGGGCGGCACTACCGCGAAGCTCTGCCTGATCGACGGCTATCTGCCCCAGACAACGCGACAGTTCGAAATTTCCCGCGCCGCGAGGTTCATAAAGGGCAGCGGCATGCCGGTGCGTATTCCAGTCGTCGAAATGATCGAGATCGGCGCCGGCGGCGGCTCCCTGGCCAGCGTCGACCATCTCGGGCGGCTTTCAGTCGGGCCGCAAAGCGCTGGCAGTGAACCGGGGCCGGCGGCTTTCGGCAAGGGCGGCACCGAGGCCACCGTCACCGACGCCGACGTGGTTCTCGGGCTTATCGACCCCAAGGCGTTCGCCGAGGGCCGTTTGAGTATTGATGTGGCGGCGGCGGAAGGCGCCCTGGCCCGAAATGTGGGCGATGCCCTGGGCCTCGACGCCGTCGGGGCGGCCGAGGGTATCAGCGAGATCGTCGACGAAAGCATGGCCAGCGCCGGTCGCATGCATGCGGTGGAATCGGGCAAGGACCTGGGGCCGCGTACCATGATCGCCTTCGGCGGCAACGGCCCGCTCCACGCAACCCGGGTGGCGCGCCGCGCCGGCGTCGGCCGGATTCTTATTCCGTGCGACCCCAGCGTCGGCTCGGCCATTGGATTCCTCTATGCGCCGGTCTCTTTCGAGATCGTGCACAGCCGCTATACCATGCTCAATGGCCTGGACGCCGGTCAGATCAACGGACTGATCGACGCCATGGTGGGCGAGGCCGAAGCGGTGGTTCGGGCCGGCGCGCCGAACGGTGACCTTGTCCGCCAACGGACGGCCTTTTTGCGCTACCACGGTCAGGGTCATGAGATTGAGATCGCTCTCCCTGACCGGCATATTGTCGTTGGCGATATCTCATCTCTGCGGGCCGAATTCGAGGCCGAGTACCGGCGTCAATTCTCCCGCGCCGTGCCCGGCATGGACATCGAAATTCTGAACTGGGCGGTCAGGGTATCGACTTTCAGCAAAGCTGCGGCGCCCATGATTGCGCCCGGCGAGACCCGTCAAGCCACGTCGCGCCAGTCCCGGTCGATCCGGTGCGACGTCAGTGGCACGACCGTGGCCGCCGCCGTGTTCGATCGCGCAATGCTCAGACCCGGCGACCATTTGCGTGGGCCAGCGCTGATCGTCGAGCCGCAAACCACCACCCTGGTCAGCGCCGATTTCACGGCTCACATGGACGGCGACGGTAATCTCGTGCTCGATCGCGCCGAGCCTCAAGGGGAACAACCATGACCGATATCAGTGGGACCCGGCTTCAGGTTATGTGGAACCGGCTATTGGCGATTGTCGAAGAACAGGGGCAAACCCTGGTTCGCACCGCATTCAGTCCGATCGTGCGCGAATGCGGTGATCTGTCCGCCGGCATCTTCGATCTTCAGGGCCGCATGCTGGCCCAGGCGGTCACCGGCACCCCCGGCCATATCAACACCATGGCCGAGGCGGTGAAGACCCTACGCGATCGCTTCGCGCTGCAGGAGATGAAGCCGGGCGACATCTATGTGACCAACGACCCGTGGATCGCCTCGGGTCACCTCAATGATTTTCTGTTGCTCATGCCGGCCTTCCGCAAGGGCCGTATTGTCGGCTTCACGTCGTGCACCTCACACCTCGCCGATCTCGGCGGTCTCGGCATGGGTCCCGAAGGCGCCGATATCTTCGACGAGGGCCTCCAGGTGCCGCCCTGCAAGCTTGTCGACGGCGGCGACGTCAACGGGCTGCTGCTCGATATTATTAAGGCCAATTCACGCGAGCCCGTGGCCAACGAAGGTGACATCTACGCGCTGATCTCATGCTGCGAAGTCGGCGTCTTGCGGTTGGTTGAGATGATGGATGAATTCGACCTCGATCATCTCGACCCCCTGGCCGATCATGTTATTGAAACCTCACGGCGCGGCACCATCGACGCCATCGCCGAGGTGCCCGCCGGGATCTACGACAACGCCTTGCGGATTGACGGCTATGAGTCGGAGATCGAGCTTCGCGCCCGGCTGAAGATCACCGCCGATTCCGTCGCCCTTGATTTCGCCGGCACCTCGGCGTGTTCGAAGAAGGGCATCAATGTGCCGTTGAACTACGCCGCCGCCTATTCGGTGTTCGCCATGCGCTGCATCATCGGGCCGGACATCCCCAACAATGCCGGGTCGCTGGCGCCGTTCAAGGTCAGTGGGCCGCCGGGCTGTATCCTCAACGCGCAGCCGCCGGTCCCGGTGGCCATGCGCCATACCTTGGGGCAGATGACGCCGGATCTGGTCTATGGCTGCCTCCATCAGGCCCTGCCCGGGCGTATCCCGGCCGAAGGGGCGTCCTGCATGTACGACCTGCCCATGCGTAGCGCTCCGGAAGTGGCGCGCGACGGGGGCCGGATCTTTGCCGTCGAACTGACCCACAACGGCGGCACTGGCGCGCGTCCGACCAAGGACG
>JAYZAP010000176.1:0-16032 GCA_036339655.1 Pseudomonadota bacterium
CTTCGAAATAACTGGATTGGTCGTTCATAGCACCCTCTCTATACCTTGGTGCCCCCGCCCGATTCACCTTCACAGGATTATCGCACAGAAGTGACAAACCGAAGGTAAAAATCTATCTATAAATCATAGGCCGCTCGCGCAAGCCTTGGCGCCCCACCACCGTTCGCGATTAAGATGGTGAAATAGTGTCTTTATTCTTCAAAGTTTTAAAATTGGCCCGGCCTGGCGTTGCCGCGATGTTCGTGTTGGCGGCAGCCGCCGGTGACCTCATAGCGGCGGCCAGCGACTGGAACCGGACCGATGTCAGCGAGGTGCGCCTGATCGCGGCCCAGGACGCCGTGGGCGATGGATCGGTGTCGTTGGGCCTGCAGATTCGCCTGGTGCCGGGCTGGAAGACCTATTGGCGCAGTCCCGGCGAGGCCGGCTTCCCGCCGCGCATCGACTGGTCGGGATCGATCAATCTGGCCAGCGCCAAAATGTTCTGGCCGGCACCCCAACGGTTCCTTGAAATCGGCGATTTATGGACTCACGGCTACAAGGACGAGGTGGTGTTTCCCCTCACCATCCGGGCCGAGGACCCGAACCGGCCGCTGGTTCTGCAGGCGCTGGTCGACTACCCGGCCTGCGAGGAAGTGTGCTACCCGTTCCAGGCCGAACTCAGCCTCGAATTGCCGACCGGCGCAGGCCGGCCGAGCACCCTCGGTGGATTGGTCGCCCGTTTTCTCGCGCGGGTGCCCGGCCCGCCGATGCCCGGCGGTTTGGCCATCCGGTCGGCCGAGGCGTCCGGGTCAGGCGCCGACCAGGTGCTTCATGTCACGGCCACGTCGCGCTTGGGGTTTTCCGCGCCCGAGCTGTTTGTCGAAGGTCCCTACGCCTTCTACTTCGGGGCGCCCACGGTTGCCGTAAATGGCGACGAGGTGGTGTTCCGCATGACCGCGCCGGCGCCCCGGGACGGTACTACCCTGGTCGGTGCAGCCCTGTCCTTTACGGTGGTCGATGGTGACAGTCTCGTCGAACAGGTCGCCACGGTGGTTCCCGGCACTGCCGAGGCGTTCTCCCTTGTTGGGATGGCGGTCATTCTGGCGCTGGCCTTCGCCGGTGGGCTGATTCTCAATCTGATGCCCTGCGTGCTGCCGGTGCTGTCGCTCAAGGTCATGGCCGCCATCGGCCATGGCGGTGCCGAGCGGCGTGGCGTGGCGCTCAACTTCGCCGCCGCCGCCACCGGTATCGTGGCGTCGTTCCTGGTCCTCGCAGCCGCCGTGGCGGGCGCCAAGTCGGCGGGCATGGCGGTGGGCTGGGGCGTCCAGTTCCAGGAGCCCCTGTTCCTGGTCGCCCTGGTCGTGGTCATCACCCTGTTCGCCTGCAATCTGGTGGATTTGTTTCATATTCCCCTGCCGGCCTGGCTCGGTGGCGCCGCATCCGCCGGTGGCCACGGGGGCATGGCCGGGCACTTTGCCTCGGGCGCCTTCGCCACCCTGTTGGCGACACCCTGTTCGGCGCCGTTCCTTGGCACCGCCGTGGGCTTCGCCCTGGCCCGCGGCACGGGCGAGATATTCGCTGTCTTCGCCGCCCTCGGCCTGGGTATGGCGGCGCCCTTCGTGACCATTGCCGTGGCCCCTGGTCTGGCCACCAGTCTGCCCCTGCCGGGA
The DNA here is from genome assembly GCA_036339655.1 of Pseudomonadota bacterium. Classification (GTDB taxonomy): domain Bacteria; phylum Pseudomonadota; class Alphaproteobacteria; order JAAXGF01; family JAAXGF01; genus JAYZAP01. The sequence goes on from JAYZAP010000176.1 coordinate 1,650, forward strand.
CCGTGGATGGTCACCCTGCGGCGCGTCCTGGCGTTGCTGCTGGCTGGCACCGCCCTGTGGCTGTTGACCGTCCTGGCCACCCAGTCGGGGACCCGCGTGGCCATCGCCGTGGGCGCATTGATGGTCGCCACCGCCATGGCCCTGGCATACGGCGCCAGTGGCGACCGTAGCCGCCGGGTCGCGGTTCGGGGCCTGCTGGTCTCGACCCTTGCCCTGGCGTTCGTCGTGCCGAGCTATTTCAGCCGCCCGGCCATGAACGCACCGGCCGCCGACGCCCTGTGGCGGGACTTCGACCGCGACGCCATTCCAGGCTTGATCGCCGCCGGCAAGACCGTGTTCGTCGACGTCACCGCCGACTGGTGCGTGACCTGCAAATTCAACAAGGTGACGGTCCTCGAACGGGGCGAGACCGCCCGCCGTCTGGCCCAGGACAATGTGGTTGCCGTGCGCGCCGACTGGACATCGCCCGATCCGGCCATCGCCGCCTACCTGGAAGACTTCGGCCGCTACGGCATCCCGTTCGACGCGGTCTACGGTCCGGCGCTGCCGCGTGGCCTGGTGTTACCGGAACTGCTTACCGAGGACGCGGTTATCAGTGCGCTCGACCGGGCCGGGCTGGTAGTGTCATCGGACGACTAGAGGCGATGCCACAGTGACCCTAAGCATACACCCACTCGCAAAACTGCGCGTCGATCATGTGGGCAGCTTGTTGCGCCCCGACAGCCTCAAACAGAGGTTCATGGACTATGGCGAGAACCGTATCGACGTCGAGGCTCTTGAGGTTGCCCAGGACCAAGCGGTCGCCGACGTTGTCGCCAAGCAGGAACGCGCCGGCCTGCCCGTCGTGTCGGATGGTGAGTACCGGCGCATAAACTTTCAAGTCAGCTTCTCGAATGTGGAGGGCTGGAACCTGTGGGATGGCTCGTGGAAGGGTTTCATCGCCAACCCGAGTTCCATATTCGAAGGCGAAGCACCCCACTCTCGTGGCAATGACGCGGTGGAATCATTCAAGATACCGGCCTCCGGAAAGCTTGTTCTGAAAGAGAATTTTCCGCTCCGGGAGTACGAATACCTGGCTTCGGTCGCCAAGCATCCCGCCAAGGCCATGGTTATGGGGCCGGACCGGGTTGCCCAGATGTGCGACATCCCTGGCTCCAAACCGCACTACGCCGACGCCGAAGCGTTTCTCGCCGACGTGGTAAAGATTCAGCGGCGCATGGTCGGCGAGTTGGTGGACGCGGGCTGCCCGTACGTCCAGCTCGATGAGCCGAGCTATACCGGCTATGTCGACCGGGCGACGCTGGAACGCATGGCGGCGCGGGGCGACGACCCCATGAAGAACCTGTCGCGCGCCGTCGATGCCAGCAACGCTGTCATCGACGACCTGCAGGGCAAGGCGTGTTCTGCTATTCATATCTGCCGCGGCAATCGCGCCAGCATGTGGCATCGGGAAGGGGCCTATGACAGCATCGCGGAGTTGTTGTTCTCGGCCCTCGATTTCGACAGATTGTTGCTCGAATACGACACCGAACGGGCTGGCGGTTTCGAGCCGCTTCGCTATGTCCGCAAGGACGTTGTCGTCGTGCTCGGCCTGGTGACCACCAAAACAGGAACCGTCGAGACAGTGGACGAACTCATGGCCAGGATTGAGGACGCCGCGCGGTTTATCGATGTCGGTCAACTGGCGCTCAGCCCGCAATGCGGTTTCGCCTCGGGTATCGCCGGAAACATGCTCAGCGAAGACGCCCAGTGGCGAAAGCTCGAGGTCATCCAGGAAACGGCGCGGCGGGTATGGGGAGTAGACGCCTAAGCGCCGAACGCCGTAAAATTCAGTCACAGATTCAAACTGGGCAAAGGAAACACCATGACCATCTCCGTCGGCGACCGCGTTCCCTCCACCACTCTTCACCACATGACGAGCGATGGCCCGGCCGAAATTTCCTCGGATGAGTTGTTTGGCGGCAAGACCGTGGCTCTGTTCGCATTGCCGGGCGCCTTCACGCCGACCTGCTCGGCCAAGCATGTGCCGGGCTATGTGGCTGCCGCCGATGCCCTCAAGGCCAAGGGGGTCGACACTATCGTCTGCCTGTCGGTCAACGACGCTTTTGTCATGGGCGCCTGGGGCGAGGACCGGGGCGTCGGCGACAAGGTCATGATGGCGGCCGACGGCAGCGCCGGTTTTACCCGCGCCGTGGGCCTCGACCTGGACCTTTCGGAGCGCGGCTTCGGGGTGCGCTCGCAACGCTATTCCATGCTGGTCCGCGACGGCGTGGTCGCGGCGCTCCACGTCGAGGCGCCGGGGGCCTTCGAGGTCAGCGACGCCGACACCATGCTCGGTGACCTCTAGGCCGGCGAGGAGAAATGCAATGACCATCAAGGTGGGCGACCGCATTCCGTCGACAACCCTTGAGTACATGTCCGCCGACGGCCCGGTGAAAATTTCGTCCGACGAGTTGTTCGCCGGCAAGCGGGTCGCCGCCTTCGCCGTGCCCGGCGCCTTCACCCCGACTTGCTCCCAGGAGCACTTGCCCGGCTACGTGCGCCGCGCCGACGACATTAAGGCCAAGGGGGTCGACCTCATTGTCTGCCTGTCGGTCAACGATGTCTTCGTCATGGATGCCTGGGGCAAGGACCAGAACGCCGGCGACAAGGTAATGATGGTGGCCGACGGCGGCGCCGACTTTGCCCGTGCCGTCGGCATCGTCGTCAGCTACCTCGGTTTCGGCGAGCGCTCGGACCGCTATTCCATGGTGGTCGAGGACGGCGTGGTCAAGACCCTGCACATCGAGGTCGAAGACGCCTTCGAGGTCAGCGACGCCGACACCATGCTGGGTGAGCTATAGGTCGTCTTCACGGCTGGGGATGGCGCCGGTCGCCAGGGCGTCGGCGCGTTCGTTGCCGGGGTCGCCGGCGTGGCCCTTGACCCAGTGCCACTTGATATGGTGGTCGGCCAGGGCTGCCTCGAGGCGTTGCCACAGGTCGACATTCTTGACTGGCTTCTTGGCGGCGGTCTTCCAGCCATTGGCCTTCCAGCGGTGTATCCAGCTGGTGATGCCGTCGCGCAGATAGGTGCTGTCGGTGTGGAGGTTGACCGTGGTCGGGCGGGTCAGGGCCTCGAGGGCCTGAATGGCCGCCATCATCTCCATGCGGTTGTTGGTGGTTTCCACCTCGCCGCCCGATAGCTCGCGTGACTTGCCTTGGTAGCGCAGCACCGCGCCCCAGCCGCCCGGCCCCGGATTTCCCGAGCAGGCCCCGTCGGTGTGGATTTCGACGGTCTCGTCCGCCGTCATGTCAGGCCGTAATCGCCGGGGCCGGCGACACCCTGGTGGAAGCGCAGCTTTTGCAAATACTCGATGGGGTCCTTGGGTTTGACCATGGCGCCCTCGACCTGATTGAGCCAATCGTAGAGCCGGGTCAGCAGGAAACGCAGGGCCGCGCCGCGGGCCAGCAAAGGCAGGGCCGCCAGCTCCGCATCCGAGAACGGCCGCACCCGGCGATAGGACGACAGCAGGTTGCGCGCCTTGGTGACGTTAAATTCGCCGTTCAGCTCGAAGCACCAGGCGTTGAGGCAGATGGCGATGTCATAGGCGACGAAGTCGTTGCAGGCGAAGTAGAAGTCGATGACCCCAGTCAGCCGGTCGCCCTCGAAGAACACATTGTCGGGAAATAGGTCGGCGTGGATGACCCCGGCTGGCAGGTCGCTCGGCCAAGACGCCTCCAGGTAGTCGAGCTCGGCTTCGATGGTCACCTCGATACCGTTGAATGCCGCGTCGGCGCGGCCCTGGCAGGGCTCATACAGGGGCCGCCAACCGTCAACCGACAAAGCGTTGGCACGGGTAAGTTCGAAACCGGCGCCGGCCAGGTGAAAATCGGCCAGGGCGCTGCCCAGGGCGGCGCACTGGGCCGGCCGTATACGCTTCGGCCAGACCCCGTTAAGAAAGCTGATGATAGCCGCCGGCCGGTTGCACAGCTGGTGCAGGGCCTCGCCGTCAAGGCCCTTGATGGGCGTCGGGCAGGGCACGCCGGCGGTCGCCAGGTGCTCCATCAGGCCGAGGAAAAACGGCAGGTCCGCGGGCGCCACGCGTTTCTCGTAAAGGGTCAGGATGTACGGCCCGCGGTCGGTGAGAAGTAGGTAGTTGCTGTTCTCCACACCCTCGGCGATGCCCTTGAACGAGGTCAGGGCGCCGATGTCGTATTGGCCGAGGAAGGCGGCGATGTCCTCGTCGGATACTTCGGTATAGACAGCCATGGCGGGTTGTTTCTGTGAGGCGCTGAAGTGGCCGGGCGCCGGCCCTTGCCGTTGAAGGCGGCGGCGCTTAAAGTGCCGCCGGCCCGGGTTTGTGGTGCCCACAACCTATTACAGGGCGGCGACCAATAAAACCTATTACGGAGCACGGTATGGCGGATGCGGTGATTACCCAAAAAGAACCTTACGCGGTCGAAGTCAAAGCCGGCAAGGAGTACTGGTGGTGCGCCTGCGGGCGAAGCGCCAACCAGCCGTTTTGCGATGGCTCCCACAAGGGCACCGGCTTCAGCCCGGTCCGGTATTCGTCTGAGAAGGCGCGAACCGTGTATTTTTGCGGCTGCAAGCAGACCGGCAACAAGCCGCGCTGCGACGGCACCCACGGCACGCTCTGATCGGGCCGCTTTGACGACCGGCCTGCCACACCGTTTGACCGCGTTGTTGCGCCGTGCCGTCGCGGTCGGGCTATGCCTCGGCCTCGGCGCCTGCGGCTACTTCACCGAGCCGGAATACCAACCACCGTGCCCGCGCGCCGCGGTCATGGCCGACGCCAAGGAGGTCTCGTCGTTCCGCCCCGGGCCGGGACGCGACTTAACCGACATCCTGTACGAGGGCACCATTGCCGGCGTTGGCGGCGATTGCGACTATCATGACGACGGTTATGTCGAGGTCGAGATGGACATCGGGTTCAACCTGTCCATCGGCCCGGCTCTCGAGGACGGTATCGGTCATTGGCGATATTTCGTGGTTATCCTCGACCCCGATGGCCAACGCATCGCCAAGGAAGTCTTCACCATCGACCTGGCGTTCGAACAGGCTTCCTTTCAGACCGGGCTGGTCGAGCAGATAACCCAGCGCATCGTCTATTCGCCCTGGGCCGACGCCACCGGCTATCGCATTCTCGTCGGGTTCCAGCTCACCCGCGAAGAGCTCGACTATCTGCGGTCGCGAAAGCAGTAGTTCAGGCCGCGACGCGTCGGCGGCGCAATGGTTGACCTTGGTCCCCGTCGGACTATGATCCATGACACCGGAGGAGGTGACTCGTCCGGTGTAGGGGAAATATTCAGTTGAACCCCGTGGGAGAGACCGGCCGTGCGCTATCGCATGGGGCCGGCGCCGAAGGAGCAACCACCCCGGAAACTCTCAGGCAAACGGACCGCGGGGTGATGAAACTCTGGAAAGCAGGTGGCCGCTTTGCCGTGGCCGCCTCACCGAAGGGGTAAGCCGGCGACCGCCGGCCAATCTCTCAGGTCTGACGACAGAGGGGGCGACCGCCGAGCCGGTGACGGCTGGCGTGGCCGTGTTTCTTGATGTTGGAGGACCCGTTGAGCCCAACTGACAGCGCATCCGTCGCCAAGACGCCGCTTCACGACCTCCATGTGGAACTCGGCGGCAAGATGGTTCCCTTCGCCGGCTACTCCATGCCGGTGCAGTACTCCACGGGAATTCTGACCGAGCACGGCCATACCCGCGCCCAGGCCGGGCTGTTCGACGTCTCCCACATGGGTCAGGTGACGATTTCCGGACCCAGCGTGGCGACGGCCCTGGAGACGCTGGTCTCCGGTGACATGGCCAGCCTCGAACCCGGCCGCATGCGCTACACCCTGTTCACCAACCCCGCCGGCGGCATTCTCGACGACCTGATGGTGGCGAATTCTTCCGCCGGCACGCACGGCCACCTGTCCCTGGTGGTCAACGCCGCCAACAAGCACGCCGACCTGGCCCTCCTTCAGGCCAACCTCGGCAGCGGCGTCAGCGTCGAAATGCACGACGACCTTGCCTTGTTCGCTCTGCAGGGGCCCGTGGCGGCTACGGTGCTGGCACGCCATGCCCCCGATTGCACGGACCTCGCCTTTATGGGCGCCGCGGCCATGACCGTCGGCGGCGTGGCTTGCGTGGTCAGCCGGTCGGGCTATACCGGCGAGGACGGCTATGAGATTTCCCTGGCCGGCGGCCACGCCGAGACCTTGGCGCGGCTGTTGCTGGCCGAACCCGAAGTGGCACCCATCGGCCTTGGCGCCCGCGACAGCCTGCGGCTCGAAGCCGGGCTGTGCCTTCACGGCCACGACATCGGCCCCGAGACCACACCTATCGAGGCCGGCCTGCGCTGGACAATCGCCAAGCGCCGCTGCGACGAGGGTGGATTTCCCGGCGCCGATGTAATCCCACGCCAGCTAGCAGACGGAGTCGAGCGCCGCCGGGTCGGCCTGCGCCCCGAGGGCCGGGCGCCGGCCCGCGAGGGAACCGTGGTCACCGACGGCGCCGGGGCGGCCATCGGCACGGTCACCAGTGGTGGCTATGGCCCCAGTTTCGGTGGCCCCGTGGCCATGGGTTATGTTGCCAGCGACCACACCGCCGCCGATACGGAAGTGGCATTGATGGTGCGCGGCAAGGCGTTGCCCGCCCGGGTCACAAAGCTGCCGTTCGTTGCCACCAACTATCACAAGTCCTGAATCCGAGGAAACCAGTCATGAGCAATCTGCGATACACTAAAGCCCACGAATGGGTGCGCATGGAGGGCGACGTCGCCGTTGTCGGCATTTCGGACTATGCCCAGGAGCAGCTTGGCGACGTGGTCTTTGTCGAACTGCCCGACGTTGGTGCCAGCTTTGCCCAATCGGGGCAGGCGGCGGTCATCGAATCGGTCAAGGCGGCGAGCGAGATTTATGCGCCGGTCAGCGGCGAGGTCACCGAGGTCAACAGCGCCCTAGACGACGCGCCGGAGACCGTCAATGGCGACCCCACCGGCGGCGGCTGGCTGTTCAAGATGAAGGCGTCGGACGCCACCGAACTCGACGCGATGATGGATGAAGCTGCCTACCAGGCCTACGTCGACGGCCTAGACTGAGACCAGCCGGAAGGAACCATGGACAAACTGTCATCACCGGAAGCGCGGCGCTCGTTAGAAGAATTGAAAATGCGCGGCGACTTCGTGCGCCGCCACATTGGCCCGGGCGAACAGCAAATCGCCGACATGCTCGGCGTGTTGGGCTTGGACTCGCTCGACCATATGGTCGACACCGTGGTGCCCGAGACCATCCGCACCGAGCGGCCCCTGAACCTTGATGCGGCGCGTAGCGAGCGCATGATGCTGTCGGACCTGCGCCGCATGGCCGGCCGCAACAAGGTGTTCATCTCCATGCTCGGCATGGGCTACCACGGCACGGTTCTGCCCGGCGTCATCTTGCGCAACGTGCTCGAGAACCCGGCCTGGTACACCGCCTATACGCCCTATCAGGCCGAAGTCAGCCAGGGCCGGCTCGAGGCGCTGCTCAATTTCCAGCAGATGGTCATGGACCTGACCGGCATGGAGCTGGCCAATGCCTCCCTGCTCGACGAGGCCACCGCCGCCGCCGAGGCCATGGCCATGGCGCACCGGGTATCCAAGTCGAAATCGGATCGCTTCATGGTGTCCGACGATTGTCATCCCCAGACCATCGACGTGGTCCGCACCCGCGCCCGCTCGCTCGGCATCAAGCTGGTGGTCGGCGATGTCTTCGCCGGCCTCGGCGATGACGACCTGTTCGGCGTGTTGTTTCAGTATCCCGGCAGCGGCGGCGCGGTCCGCGACCTTCGCGGCGTCATCGGTGAAATTCACCAGAAGGATGGGCTCGCCGTGGTCGCCGCCGATATCCTGTCCCTGGCGGTGCTGGTGCCGCCGGGCGAGATGGATGCGGACGTGGTGGTCGGCAGCAGCCAGCGGTTCGGCGTGCCCATGGGTTACGGCGGTCCCCACGCCGCCTTCTTCGCGACCCGAGAGGCCTACAAACGGTCGGTGCCCGGCCGCATCATCGGCGTGTCGGTGGATTCCGAAGGCAATCCGGCGTTGCGTATGGCATTGCAGACCCGCGAGCAGCATATTCGCCGGGAAAAGGCGACCAGCAACATCTGTACCGCCCAGGTGCTGCTGGCGGTCATTGCCGCCATGTACGCGGTCTATCACGGGCCCGACGGCATCCGGACAATTGCGCTCCGGGCTCATCGCATGACCCAGATTGTGGCCGAGGGTCTCAAGCGCCTGGGCTTCGAGGTGGTCACCGAGGCATTTTTCGACACCATCACCGTGGCTGTGCCGGGGCAGGCCCAACGGCTCGCCGCCAAGGCGAGGGAATCGCGCATCAATTTGCGAGTCATCGATGCCAACCACCTGGGAATTGCCTTCGACGAAACCACCAAGCGGGCCGACTTGCGGGCCTTGTGGCGGGTTTTTGCCACCCGCTCCGGCCGTGAGCTGCCGATCAAGGAGATCGACGCCGTGGTGGCCGAGTGCATTCCCGAAAACCTTTGGCGGACCAGCAAATACCTGACCCACCCGGTATTCCACCTGTACCACGCGGAGACTGAAATGCTGCGCTATCTGCGCTGGCTCGCGGCCAAGGATCTGGCCCTCGACCGGGCCATGATTCCGCTCGGCTCCTGCACCATGAAACTCAACGCCACCGCCGAGATGATTCCGGTGACCTGGCGTGAGTTCGGCAATATGCACCCCTTCGCGCCGCTCGACCAGGCCCAAGGTTACCAGCAGCTGTTCGAGGAACTCGAGGCCATGCTGTGCGAGGTCACCGGCTTCGACGCGGTGTCGCTGCAACCCAATGCCGGCTCACAAGGCGAATACGCCGGGCTTCTAGTCATACGCGGCTATCACCGGGCGAGGGGCGAGGGAAACCGCGATGTTTGCCTGATCCCGGCCTCGGCCCACGGTACCAATCCGGCCAGCGCCCATCTCGCCGGGCTCCGGGTGGTGGTGGTGGCCTGCGACGACGACGGCAACGTCGATCTTGACGACCTCGCGGCCAAGGCGGCCGAGCACGGCGACGATCTCGCCGCGCTAATGATCACCTATCCCTCAACCCACGGCGTGTTCGAGGAAGGCATTCGCGAGATTTGCCAGACGGTCCATGACCACGGCGGCCAGGTCTACCTCGACGGCGCCAACCTCAATGCCCTGCTGGGCATTTGCCGCATCGCCGAGATCGGCGCCGATGTCGCCCATTTCAACCTGCACAAGACCTTCGCCATTCCCCACGGCGGCGGCGGCCCCGGCATGGGGCCTATCGGCGTCGGCGCCCACCTTGCGCCCTATCTGCCGGACCATCCCCTGGTCGACGGGCTCAACCCGGCGGGCGGGCCGACCACCACTGTCGGGGCGGTGGCGTCGGCGCCCTGGGGCTCGGCCAGCGTGCTTCCCATCAGTTGGGCCTATATCGCCATGATGGGCGGTCCCGGCCTGACCCAGGCGACCGAGGTGGCGATTCTCAACGCTAACTACATCGCCCACCGCCTGGCGCCCTATTACCCGGTGCTCTACACCGGCAAGAACGGCTGCGTCGCCCATGAGTGCATTATCGACTTGCGGCCACTCAAGGAGACGTCGGGCGTCACCGTCGACGAAATCGCCAAGCGTCTGGTCGATTACGGCTTCCACGCGCCGACCATGTCGTTCCCGGTGGCCGACACCTTGATGGTCGAGCCCACCGAGAGCGAGGCCAAGCGCGAGCTCGACCGGTTCTGCGACGCCATGATCCAAATTAGCCAAGAGGTGGCCGATATCGAATCGGGCAAGGCCGACGCCGACAACAACCTGCTCCGCAACGCGCCCCACACCCACCATCTGCTGCTCACCAGCCCGTGGTCCCATCCCTACACCAAGGAAGAGGCCTATTTCCCCCTTCATAGCCTGCGCGAGGACAAGTACTGGCCGCCGGTGGGCCGTATCGACAACGTCGCCGGCGACCGCAACCTGGTCTGCTCCTGCCCGCCCATGGAGGACTACATGGAGGCGGCGGAGTAGACTCAAAAAGAGCGGGCTTGAGACCCGCCCATACGGCTACGAAATCTGAACTGGGTGGCGCTGCTAGTGCAGCTTGTCGTCGAGCTCGCCGATGGCGTCGTCGACCAGTTTGGCCCGGCGGGCCTCGTCGAGTTCGCTGGTCAGCAGTTTACGGGTCGCCTGGATGGCTAGGTCGACCGCCGCCGCGCGGACCCCGGCGGTGGCGTCTTCCTCGGCCCGGGCGATGCGGTCCATGGCTTGGGCTTCGCGCCGGCGGATCAATTCCTCCAGCGCCTCGGCGGCGTGCACCGCCTGGCGCTCGGCCTCGTCGCGGGCGTGGGCGAGAATGCCCTCGGCCTCCTTGAGCGCCCCGTTCTGCTGGCGCTCATAGCCGGCCAACAGGGTTTGGGCCTCTTCGCGCAGGCGCACCGCTTCGTCGAGCTCGCCCCTGATTTTCTCGGCCCGGCCGTCGAGAGCGTCGCCCATCATCTTGGACACCGGCCGGTAGACGGCGGCCACGAAGACGATGAAGGCGAGGCTGACCCAAAACGCTTCGCCGAACATCAGCCGTCTCCCTTGGCCGCGGCCAGAGCCGCATCGACCGCCGCGTCGCTGGGCTCGACGCCGATCAGCTTGCCCGTGGCGCTGCGCGCCACATCCTTTGCCACCTCGGTGACGTTGTCCATGGCGGCCCGCCGCGCCTTATTGATGCGGGCCTCGGCGTCATCCAACTGGGCGGCGATCTTGGCGTCCATCTCGGCCTGGCGCGTGGCCGCCTGCGCGATCCGCTCCTCGGCCGCCCGGGTGAGCAGGGACTGGGCTTCCGAATGGCTCTTGGCCAGGGACGCCTCGTACCCGGCCAAGGCCGTCTCGGCCTCGGCCTTGAGCGCGGCCGCGGCGTCGAGGTCGTGGGCGATGCGATCCTGGCGTGCTTCCAGCACCTCGCCGATGCGCGGCAGGGCGATGCGCGCCATCAGCACATAGAGGATAACGAAGCTGATCGCCAACCAGATGAGCTGGGGTGCGAAGGTTGTTGGATCGAGCTGGGGCATGGCGGTGTTCAGCGCGGTGTGCGTGGTCCCGTGGGGACTTACGCGAACAGGACCAGAAACGCGATCAGCAGCGCGTAGAGCGCCACCGCCTCGACCAGGGCGAACCCGAGCATAGTGAACGGGAACACTTTGGCCTGGGCCGCCGGGTTGCGCGCCACCGCGGTGACGAACGCGGCGAAGATATTACCGATACCAACGCCAACGCCTCCAAGGCCGATGACGGCGAGTCCGGCTCCGACCAACTTCGCGGCTTCAACATCCATGAGTGTATTCCTCTGATTATCGTGTCTGGGAGATTAGGTGGGATCCGCCTGTTATTCCTCTGGCCTCAATGGAGATGCAGGGCATCGTTGAGGTAGAGGCAGGTAAGGATCGTGAAAACATAGGCTTGCAGCAGGGCGACCACCACTTCGAGGGCCATCAGGGCGACGATGACCAGGAACGGGGCGAACCCAAAAATGCCGAGCAGGGCCACGAAACTGCCGAACACGGCGAGCATGGTGTGGCCGGCCATCATGTTGGCGAACAGGCGCAACGACAGGGTCACCGGCCGCGCCAGGTAGGAAACGATTTCGATGGGCACCAGCAGCGGCGCCATATACATCGGAACGCCGGTCGGCATGAACAGGCTGAAGAAGTGCAATTTGTGTTTGATCAGACCGATGATGGTGACGCCGATAAATACCACCGACGCCAGGGCGAAGGTGACGATGATGTGGCTGGTCGGAGTGAAGCCGTGCAGGCCGACCACGCCGAACGGCAGCAGTCCAAGGGCGTTGCAGAACAGCACGAACATGAACAGGCTGAAGATGAACGGGAAGTAACGCCGACCCTCGCTGCCGACGTTGTCGCGGACCATGCTGGCGACCAGTTCGTAGGCGATTTCGGCCATGGACTGCCAGCGGCTCGGCACCATGGCGTGGTGACGCATGCCGCCGACCAGGAACAGGGTCGCCGAGGCAATGGCCGCGACCATGAACAGCGATGAATTGGTGAACGAGGCATCGACACCGCCCAGGGGACTTTCCACCAGTCGGTGCACCTCGAACTGTGCTAGCGGGCTTCCTTCGGCCACTGCGTCCCCCAGGGTCGCCTAAAGACATCACTCCGGCGCGTCATCTGCGCCACTCTCATCATCCGCCGGGGCGGCCAACTGCAGTGCCCGGCGATAAACGTTCAACCCCCCGGCGGCGGCGCCAAGAAAGAAGAAAATCACCAAAAACAATGGGCCGGTGTCCAACCAATCGTCAAGCACCCAACCCAGACCAACCGACACCACGAGGCTGCCGACCATTTCAATCGCCACCTGAAACGCCGCCCCGTAACCCCCCTGGCCGCCGTTGTTCCGGCGCCTCGGGTCGTTCCGGGCCCGCGCCTGCTCGAGGCGGGCCCCGAGATCGTCAAGCGAAGGCGGTGGTTTCCGCTCGCTCATCGACACTGCTCAGATGGTGATGGAGAAGGCCGCGGATGAGCGGCGCCACGCCGTGAAACGCGGCCAACATAAGGGCAGCGACGGAACCCTGTCAAGGCCGAAGCGGGAAACCCCAACCTTTTGAAACAAAAAAGAAAAATCAGAAGTCATGGCGGTCATTCGGCGGCTTTCAGGCCCTCGGCGGTATGCATGTCCACGGACACCAGTTGGCTGACCCCGCGTTCGCCCATGGTGACTCCGAACAAGCGGTCCATGCGGGCCATGGTCAAGCGGTGATGGGTGATGATGAGGAACCGGGTTGTCGAGCCCCGGGTAAGGTCTTCAAGCAAATCGCAGAAACGGCCCACATTGGCGTCGTCGAGCGGTGCGTCGACCTCGTCGAGCACGCAAATCGGCGCCGGGTTGGTGAGGAACACCGCGAACAACAGGGCCAGAGCGGTCAACGCCTGTTCGCCGCCGGACAACAGCGACAACACCTGCAGGCGCTTGCCCGGCGGGCTGGCCATGACTTCTAGTCCGGCCTCCAGGGGATCGTCGGAGCCGACCATGGCGAGGTGGGCCTTGCCACCGCCAAACAGGCGGGTAAACAGGGTGCCAAAATGATTGTCGATTTTTTCGAAGGCCTTATCGAGCCGCTCGCGGCCCTCGCGGTTGAGCCGGCCGATGCCCTGGCGCAGGCGGGCGATGGCGGCTTCCAGGTCGGTGCGCTCGTCGACCAGGGCTGACAGGTGCTCGTCGATTTCACGGGTTTCGTCCTCGGCCCGCAGGTTGACCGGCCCCATGTTGTCGCGCTCGCGGATCAGCCGGCCGACCCGGATCTCGATGTCGTCCTCGGCGGGCCAGTCGTCGCCCTCCTTGAGGCCGGCGATCTCGGCCAGGGCGGTGGGCGCGCAATCGAGCCGCTCGGTGATCGCCCGCGCCGTATCGTCGCGGTGCTGGTTGGCCTGTTCCAGGGCGCTTTCGCAGCGCACCCGCGATTCCCGCGCTTCGGCGAGGGCGGCTTCAACCTGGCGCAGCCGCTGGTCGAGGGCGGCGAGGGTGGCTTCGGCGCCGGCCACCGCGTCGGCCGCCTTGGCGCGACTTGCCTGCGCGGCGTCGAGGCGGCCCAGCAGATCATCCCGCAAGCCGGCGATTTCCGCCGGCCGGCCGCTCAGGCTTTGGAGTTCGGCGTTGGCCGCGACCCGGCGGTCGGCCAACTGGGCGAGGCGCGTGGTGGCGCCGCCGGCGCGGGCCTGCCAGGACTCCAGATCGGCGGCGATCTTGGCCAGCCGGTCGCCCCGGGCGGCCGCCTCGCGGCGCAGGCGCTCGTAGGCGTTGATGCGCTCGGCAAGCTCGCCGCGGCCTTCGGTGAGGCGGCCGCGCAGGCTGTCGAGTTGACCCCGGCCGTCGGTGTCGGCGGGCAAGGCAGCGCGGGCCTCTTCGGCGAATTGAAGCTGCTGTTTGACGTCGTCCAGGTCGCTGGCCAGCCGCCCGGCGGTCTCGCTGAGACTGGCCAGCCGCGAGGCGGCGGCGGCGGCGGCGGTGGCGGCTTCGGCGCGGCTGTCGCGGGCAACTGCCAGGGCGTCCTCGCCGTGACGCAGGCCACCGCGGGCGGCGCTCTCATGACTGGTGGCATCGGCGACGGCGGTGCGGGCGGCGTCGATTTCAGTTATCGCCTCGGCCCGGCGTTTCTCGCTGGCTTTGAGTTCGCCATGGAGGGCCTTGAGCCGGTTGCGCTGACGCAAGCGCGTAGCGGTCCGGGTGGTGGCGTCGGGCGCGGCGGTCAGGCCGTCCCAGCGCCACAGGGCGCCCTGGCGGCTGACCAGCCGTTGGCCCTGGGCGAGTTGGCCTTGCAGGCGCGGCCCATCCTTGTCCACGACCACGCCGATCTGGGACAGCCGGCGGGC
>JAYZAP010000177.1:0-6568 GCA_036339655.1 Pseudomonadota bacterium
GTCGATAGGCTCGACCACCGTGGACCGCCGGGCGAAGAAGTCCCGGTCGATACTGGTCATGCGAAAGCCGAAGCGCTGATAGAACGCCAGCTCGCGAAAGCGGCAATTGCACGTCCCCACATGGAGCCGCGTATCCATACAACACGAACTCCCTGACCAGCCGCCCGCCGTCAAACGCGAGATAACACGCCCCCCGCGCCAGATAGGCCTCGACCTCCCACCGGGTAGGGTCGGCCTCAAGCAACAACTCCCACGGCGGGGTATCACCCTTCCGGAGTAGCCGGATCGTTAGTCGAGACAAACTACGTCCTTCGACCATTTTCACCCATCATCCCCGCATACGCCCGCCGTTGGGATCATACAGTGCAGCGCTCGTCACCCGCGCCGGGTACTTTGCGCCCAAAATTTCCACTTCCAACTCCGTATCATGGACCGCCAGCTCCGGTAGCACGTAGCCCAGCGCCATGCTTTTGCCCACGTGGTGGGCGTAGCCGCCCGAGGTGACGTAGCCGACGCAGTCGCCATTGGCGAAGATGGCTTCGTCGTTGGAGACGTCGATGTTGTCGGTGTCGATCACCATTGTCACCAGCTTCTTGTCCGGGCCTTCGGCCGCCTCGGCCTCGGCGGCGGCTTTGCCGATGAAATCCTTGTCCCAGTTGATGAAGACGTCGAGGCCCGACTGGGCGGCGGTGAAGTCGGGGCGGAAGTCGAGGGTCCAGGCGCCCCAGTTTTTTTCCAGGCGGAGGGACATGAGGGCGCGGGCGCCGTAGAGCATGAGGCCGAGGTCGGCGCCGGCGTCCTCGATGGCTTCGAACAGCCGTAGCTGGAACTGGGGCGCGCAGTAAATCTCGTAGCCGAGCTCGCCGGAGAATGAGATGCGGTTGAGGATTGCCGGCACGCCGCCCACGTGGGTGCGCCGGGTGTCGCGGAACTTAAGCGCCTCGGCGCTGACGTCGAGGCGGCAAATGCGTGACAATAGCTCGCGGGAATGGGGGCCGGAGATGGCCATGCCGTGGAACTCGTCGGAGCGGTTGCGGTAGGTCACGCCCTCTCGGTCGGCCAGGTGCTTGTCGAACCAACGCCGATGCATTTCCTGGGCCGCGCCGGAGCCGAACAGCATGAATGTTTCGTCATCGAGGCAGGCCACGGTGAGGTCGCCGTAGAGCTTGCCCTTGGGGGTCAGCATGGGGGTGAGGTTGAGGCGGCCGGGCTTCGGAATGCGCCCGGCCAGCACGTGGGTGAGAAATTCGAGGGCGCCCGGGCCGGTGAACTGGTGTTTGGCGAAGTTGGCGATTTCCACCGCGCCGACCGCGCTGCGCACGGCGGCCACCTCGGCGGCCACGTAGTCGTGGGCTCGGGAGCGCTTGAAGGTCGGTTCCTCAAAGGCGTCGTCCGGGCCGCCCGCAAACCACAGCACGTTCTCCAGGCCGAAGGCGTCGCCCATGACCGCGCCGCGTGCTGTCAGGCGGTCGAACAGCGCCGTGGTCGCCTGAAGGCGGCCCTTAGGCAGGGTCTCGTTGGGGAAGGTCAGCTTGAACCGGCGCTCGTAGTTCTCCGATGCCTTGGTGGTGCCCCACTCCGGCGTGGCGAAGGCGCCGAAGCGGGCGATGTCCATGGCCCAGACGTCGATCGAGGGCTCGCCGTCGATCATCCACTCGGCCAGGCACATGCCCACGCCGCCGGCCTGGCAGAACCCGGCCATGACGCCGACCGTGGCCCAGTAGTTATGCATGCCGGGCACCGGGCCGATCATAGGGTTGCCGTCGGGGCCGAAGGTGAAAGGGCCGTTGATGATCTGCTTGATGCCGGCGCGGCCCAGCGCCGGTATGCGCTCGAAGCCCAGTTCCAGGCGGTCGGCGATGCGGTCGAGGTCCGGCGGCAGCAGCTCGTGGCCGAAGTCCTGGGGCGTGCCGGCGACCTGCCACGGGGTCGAACTCGGCTCGTAGGTGCCGAGCAGCATGCCGTCGTGCTCCTGGCGGAAGTACATGTTGCCTTCGTAATCGATGCCGGCGGGCAGGCGGTCGTCGTCGGCGCGCTCGGCGATTTCGGGGATGGTCTCGGTAATCAGGTAGTGGTGCTCCATGGGCTGGACCGGCAGGTCGACCCCGGACAGGTGGCCGACCTCGCGGGCCCACAGGCCGCCGGCGTTGACGATCATCTCGGCGTTGATGACGCCCTTGGGGGTGACCACGTCCCAGGTGCCGTCGGGCCGCTGGTTGGTTTCGATCACCGGGCTGTGGGCGTGGAATTTGGCGCCGTAGTGCTGGGCCGACTTGGCATAGGCGTAGGTCACCCCGGACGGATCGATGTCGCCGTCGAGCGGATCCCACAGGGCGGCGACATAGCGGCTTGGGTCGATCAGCGGGTGGCGCCGGGCAGCTTCCTCGACCGAGATGAACTCCTGGTCGAGCCCCATGTAGCGCGCCTTGGAGCGCTCGCGTTTGAGGTAGTCGTGCCAGTCCTCGTCGGAGGCCAGATAAAAGCCGCCGGTGGCATGCATGCCCACCGACTGGCCCGAGGTCTCCTCGATCTCCTTGTAGAGGTTGATGGTATAGCCTTGGAGCCGCGAGATGTTGGGGTCCGACGAGATGGTGTGGATCTGCCCCGCCGCGTGCCACGACGAGCCCGAGGTCAACTCGTCACGCTCGAGTAGCACCACGTCCTTCCAGCCGAACTTGGCGAGGTGAAACAGGATCGAACAGCCGACGACCCCGCCGCCGATAACAACAACCCTGGCATGGCTTTGCATAGTGTTTTCCCTACGTGCGGTTTCTTCAGTGACGGCCAATTTCTACTAGCCAAAAGAATTCTAACCACCAAGGCACAAAGACACCAAGAAGCAAGAAAGGGCCTTTAGGGCGCTTCTCGCCAAGAATTAGTCTCTATCCTTGGTGTCTTTGTGCCTTGGTGGTAAGCAATTGTTTTTATGGATTTTCCACAGTTCTCACCAAACCATCTTCTAGCGCTCGGCACGGCCCTGCCAGGCCCACCATTTGACTGCGGCCCAGGCGCCGATGTCGAGGAAAGGGCGGGGCGGCAGGCGCTCGGGCTGGCCCAGGTCCACCATGTCGGCAATCAGCGGGTTGTCGACGCCGCAGGCCTTGTCGGCGGCCAGCATGCCGGCCACGGTGCCCTTGGTGGCGCCGACCGCGTTTTGGCAGACCGCCGTATAGACGTTGGCCGCCGGCTGGCTGAAGCCCGGCGCGAAGTTGCGCGACATGCACAGGTAGCCGACCCAGGTGTGATCGAAGGTGACGTCGGGCAGCATGGGATAGCGGGCGCGGAACAGGGGCAGGTGGCTGTGCTGGATCGCCGCGTGAACCGATTGGTCGGTGGACTGGCGGCCGGCGTAGCCGATGTTCTGGCGGAACAGCAGGCGGTTGTCCCGGGTGTGGCGCAGGGTTGCCCCGGCGAAGGCGTTGGTCGGCACCACCCCCCAGTCGCCATGGCCGCCGAGCGCTGTGGTCTCGTCATCGGTGAGCGGCCGGGTCAGGCTGGCGAAGGCGCGGATCGGGAAGACCTGGCCGCGATACTGGTCGAACTGGGGCGCGAAGCCGTTGACCGCCAGAATAATCTTGTTCGCCGTCAGGGTGCCGCCGGCTGTCGTGAGTTTCACGGTTTCGCCGTAGTCGATGGCGGTGACCGGCGATTGTTCGTAGATCGTCACGTTGTCCGGCAGGGTGTCGCCGAGGCCGCGGACCAGGGCGGCGGGCTGCATCAGGATGGTGCCGGGGGTATGGACCGCGGCGCGGAAGTAACGGGTGCCGAGCTCCCCTGCCAGGGCCGCGGAGTCGAGGGTCCGGTACGGCTCGCCGAGGGTGTCAAGCTCCTCGGTGAAGCCTTCGAGGAAGGCCTCGCCTTCGCCCGAGACCGCCGCCATGTGCTGGCCCCGATGACTCCAGTCGCACTGAATCTGGTTGGCCGTGACGATGTCGTCGAGATAGACCGAGGCGGCGCGGCTCAGGCGGGTCGAGCGGCGGGCGGCGTCGAGATTGGCCTGGTCGGCGGAGCCGACGTTGTGGGCCAGGTCGATGACGAAGCCCGAGTTGCGCGCCGAGGCACCGTCGCCGACCCGCTGGGCGTCGATCAGGGCGATGGCGTCATGGGGTCGGTTCTCGGCCAGGCGGCGGGTCGCAGCGAGACCGGCGAAGCCGGCTCCGACCACCACCCAGTCGGTCGTCACATCCTCTGCCAGGGGCGGGTTCGGCACCCGCTCGGGCAGGATGTTGGCCCAGCCGTTGGTGCGGTCATCGTTGGGCAGGGCTTGGATGGTAGTGGTCGCCATGGTCGGGAGCATTTCACCGCTGGACGCACCTGTCCATGGATGAAATGCTCCCGCGAAGGAGCATGGGAAAAATCCATGGCGAGACCCGACAATTTGCGGCGCAAGCGGCACGCCCAGAGCCGGACCATCGAGCGGCTGCCGTGGTGCCAGGTGGTCAATCCCCACCCGCCCGTAGAAGTGCTGAGTGCCGATCCTGCGCGAACTGCTGTCACGCAGCCGCAAGCTCTACCAACGGATCGCCCGTCTCGATGAGATGATCGTTCGGGATAATCTTTAATACCACCGGTCATGAAGGATGACTGGTGGGCGTTCACATCGCCACTGCGTGACCTTGCGTCAAAGCGTTAAACTCCCGCCCAAATATTGCCACAATGCTGACTTAGGCTAAAGAATGCCGTTTGCCACAGGATGTGGTATTCTCAGCCTGCGCCACCACCACATGCGGCCCCACTGCAATTTTTGGTAAGACCCCCATCATGGCCGGCCATTCCCAATTCAAGAATATCATGTACCGCAAGGGCGCCCAGGACGCCAAGCGGGCTAAGGTCTTCACCAAGATCATCCGCGAACTCACCGTTGCCGCCCGCGCCGGCCTGCCCGATCCGGCCATGAACCCGCAGCTCCGCCTGGCCATCCAGTCGGCCAAGGCGGCCAACATGGGCAAGGACACCATGGAACGCGCCATCAAACGCGGCAGCGGCGGCACCGACGGCGAGAACTTCGAGGAAATCCGCTATGAGGGCTACGCCCCGGGCGGGGTCGCGGTCATCGTCGAGGCCCTGACCGACAACCGCAACCGCACCGCCGCCGAGATTCGCACCGCCTTCAACAAGGGCGGCGGCAACCTGGGCGAGACCGGCAGCGTGACCTTCATGTTCGACCGGGTCGGAACAATTTCCTACGCCCCGGACATCGCCACCACCGACGAGGTCCTGGAAGGCGCCATCGAAGCCGGCGCCGACGATTGCGAGTCGTCCGTCCACGGCCACGAGATCACCTGCGCCCCGGACCATCTCGGCGATGTCCGCGACGCTCTCGACGCCAGCATCGGGACCTGCCAGAGCGCCCGGCTCGAGTGGAAGCCCCAGAGCACCATTCCCGTCGACCTCGATACTGCCACGTCGCTGTTCAAGCTGCTCGAGACCCTGGAGGACAGCGATGATGTGCGCTCGGTGTCGGCTAACTTCGACGTATCGGACGACGTGATGGAGCAGCTCGGCGCCTGAGAAGGCGTTTTTTGGTCATGCGCATACTTGGTCTCGACCCCGGATTGCGGGCCACCGGCTGGGGCGTCATCGACAGTGACGGCAACCGCCTGAGCCACGTCGCCCACGGCACCGTGCAAAGCACCGGCAATGCCTCTCTGGCCGAACGGCTGAGCCAGCTTCACCACGGCATCGCCGAGGTTGTCGCCGCCTACGGGCCGGACGCCGCTGCGGTCGAGGAGACCTTCGTCAACAAGAACCCAAAATCGACCCTCAAGCTGGGCCAGGCCCGGGGCATCGCCCTGCTGACCCCGGCGCTGGCCGGTATCGAGGTCGCCGAATACGCCACCAACCTGGTCAAGAAATCGGTGGTAGGCAGCGGCCACGCCGACAAGGCGCAGGTCACCGAAATGGTGCGCCGCCTGCTGCCTGGCTGTGTGCCCGAGAACAGCGACGCCGCCGACGCCCTGGCTGTCGCCATCTGCCACGCCCACCATGCCCCGACCCGGGACCTGTGGCGTCTCGCCGAGGCCGCCCAATGATCGCTAAGCTGTGGGGCCGGCTCGACCAGATCCTCGACGATGGGGTCGTGGTCGATGTCCAGGGCGTCGGTTATCACGCCTACTGCTCGGGGCGGACGCTCGGCGCCCTGCCGGCGGCCGGGTCAACCGTTGAGTTGTATGTGGAAACCCATGTGCGCGAGGACCACATTCACCTGTTCGGCTTTGTCGACGAGGCCGAGCGCGAGTGGTTCAAGCTGTTGCAGACGGTCCAGGGGGTCGGCGCCCGGGTCGCCCTGGCGTTGCTCGCGGTGGTCGGGCCCGGCGACATGGCCCAGGTTATTGCCGCCCAGGACAAGGCGGCGCTGACCCAGACCAGCGGCGTCGGCGGCAAACTCGCCGCCCGCATCGTCAGCGAGCTCAAGGGCGCGGTGGGCGCCATGGATCTTGGCCCGGTCGCCGTCATCGCTGCGGCCGAGAGTGGCGGCGGCGCCACTGGTGACGCCGTATCGGCGCTGATCAACCTGGGTTATGGCCGGGGCGACGTGGTCGGCGCCGTGGCCACTGCCAGCCGAGAC
>JAYZAP010000178.1:0-4139 GCA_036339655.1 Pseudomonadota bacterium
CCAGCTCCACAAGACCATGCTCGACCGCGGCCAGGAGGCCTCGCTGGAAACCATGCTCGCTTTCGAGACCGCGGCCCTGGTCATGTGCGCCGTCACCGACGACCATCGCGAAGGCGCCACCGCCTTCTTCGAAAACCGCGAGCCCGAGTTCAAGGGGCTTTAGGGGAGGTCGAGAACGATGACCGGAATGGTCCGGGAGGTCTTCTTTTCGTAGTCGGCGAAGAACGTGAAGTCGGCCTTTTGCTGGCGCCAAATTTCGTCCCGTTCGCCGTCCTGGGCCATACGGGCGGTCACCGCGAACGCGTCCGAGCCGACTTCAATGGATGCCGCCGCGGGACGCGAAGATCGCGAAGCTGTCGCCGACCGCCTGATACAGCAGCGGCTGAACGCTGGCCTTGCCCGACTTGGCACCGGTGGTGTGCAGGATCAACAAAGGCATGCCCTCGAAGTTGCCGCCGACCACGCCGCCGTTGGCGCGGAACTCCTTGACCACGCCCGCGTTCCAATCGTCGTTATCGGCCATCAGTTGACCTCGAACAGCCCAGCCGCCCCCATGCCGCCACCGATGCACATGGTGACCACGACATTCTTGGCGCCCCGGCGCTTGCCTTCGATCAGGG
Organism: Pseudomonadota bacterium; assembly: GCA_036339655.1. Taxonomy (GTDB): domain Bacteria; phylum Pseudomonadota; class Alphaproteobacteria; order JAAXGF01; family JAAXGF01; genus JAYZAP01. The sequence goes on from JAYZAP010000178.1 coordinate 621, forward strand.
CGTGGCCGGCGAGCCTGGCGCCCGACATGCCGTAGGGGTGGCCGATGGAGATGGCGCCGCCGTCAACGTTGTAGACCTCGTTGTCTATCCCCAGGCGGTCGCGGCAGTAGAGTGTCTGCACGGCGAAGGCCTCGTTGAGCTCCCACAGGTCGATGTCATCGACCTTCAGGCCGTTGCGCTCCAGCAGACGCGGCACGGCGAACACCGGGCCGATGCCCATTTCGTCGGGCTCGCAGCCGGCCACGGTGAAGCCCCGGAAGGTGCCCAGGGGCTCAAGCCCGCGCTGCTCGGCGAGCTTGGCGTCCATGACCACACAGGCCGAGGCGCCATCGGAGAGCTGGCTGGCGTTGCCGGCGGTGATGACCTTGTCCTCACCCAGAACCGGCTTGAGCGACGCCAGGCCCTCAAGTGACGTACTTGGGCGATTGCCTTCGTCGCGCTCCAGGGTGACGGTTTCCTCGTGGGTCTCTCCGGTCTCCTTGTCGGTGACGATCTTGACCGTCTCCAGCGGTACGATTTCGTCGTCGAGGCGCCCCGCCTGCTGGGCCGCGGCGATGCGCATCTGGCTTTGCAGGGCATAGACGTCCTGCACCTCGCGGCTGATATCGTAGCGCTGGGAGACGTTCTCGGCGGTATCCAGCATGGACATGTAGATCGCCGGCTTATTGTCCATGATCCAGTCGTCGGTGTAGCGGTATCGGTTCTGGTGGTCATTCTGCACCAGGCTGATCGAGTCGAGACCCCCAGCTACCATCACCGGCACCTTGTCGACCATGACCCGATGGGCCGCCATGGCAATAGCCTGAAGGCCAGACGAGCAGAAGCGGTTGACGGTGACCCCGGACGCGGTGATCGGCAGACCGGCGCGCATGGCGATCTGGCGGGCGATGTTGCCGCCGGTGGCACCTTCGGGAAGGCCGCAGCCCATGATGATGTCCTCGACCTCGTCAGGCTCGACCCCGGAGCGCTCAACCGCGTGTTTGACCGCATGACCGCCAAGTTCCGCGCCATGGGTGTTGTTGAAGGCGCCCCGGTAGGCCTTGGCGATGGGCGTGCGAGCGGTCGATACGATAACGGCGTCGTTCATTGTCCTGTCTCTCCCTAAAGGTCGCCGAAGCCCTTGCCCTCACTGGCAAGCTTACGCAACAGCGGCGCCGGCTCCCAGTCGGAGCCGTGGGCGGCGTGGAACTCTTCGATTGTGGCCAGCACTTTGTCGAGGCCGACCTGATCGGCATAGAACATGGGTCCGCCGCGATAGGGCGGGAAGCCGTAGCCGTTGAGCCAGATGGTATCGATATCACTGGCGCGCTCGACAAAGCCCTCCTCGAGAATGCGGGCGCCCTCGTTGACCAGGGGATACATGCAGCGGTCGATGATCTCCTCGTCGTCAATGTCGCGGCGGGTTACACCGAGATCGGCAGCCGTTGCCTCGATGATGGCATCGACCGCTGGGTCGGGCTTGGGCGCCCGGCTGCCCTCTTCATAAAGGTACCAGCCGGCCCCGGTCTTCTGGCCGAAGCGGCCCTGCTCGCAAAGCTGATCGGGAATGCGGGCGTAACTTTCCACATTCGAAAGGCCGCGGTCCTTGCGCGAGCGCCAGCCAATATCGAGGCCGGCCAGATCGCCGACCGCGAACGGCCCCATGGCAAAGCCGAAGTCGTAGATCACCTGGTCGACCTTCCGCGGCGCCGCGCCTTCGAGAACCAGCAGGTTGGCTTGGCGGAAATAGCCCGACAACATGCGGTTGCCGACGAAACCGTCGCACACGCCGACCACCACGCCGACCTTGCCCATAGCCTTGGACAGTTGGATCGTGGTCGCCAGGGTGGTGGCGTCGGTCGCGGCGCCGCGGACGATCTCAAGCAGCCGCATGACGTTGGCCGGACTGAAGAAGTGGGTGCCCAGGACCTTGCCGGGGCGGCCGGTCTCGCCGGCGATCTCGTCGATATTGAGGTACGACGTATTGCTGGCCAGGATGGCGTCGGGCTTGCACGCGGCGTCGAGCCTGCGGAACATGTCGCGCTTGATTTCCATTTCCTCGAACACCGCCTCGATGACGTAGTCGACATCGCCAAAGTCGGCGAGGTCGAGGGTCGGCTCGATGAGGCCCATGCGGCGATCGACCTCGGCCATGTCGAAGCGCCCACTATTGACCGAGCGTTCGTAGTTCGAGCGGATTCGCGCAAGGCCCTTGTCGAGGAACTCCTGAGTGCTGTCGGTAATACGCACGGGGATGCCGGCGTTGGCGAAGTTCATGGCGATGCCGCCGCCCATGGTGCCGGCGCCGATGACGCCGCCTCGCGCGATGTTAACCACCGGGGTTTCTTTGGAGATACCCGAGACTTTGTTGGCGGCGCGCTCGGCGAAGAACGAGTACATCAGGCCTTTGGCCTGGGGCGAAGCCAGGCATTCATTGAACAACTCGCGCTCGCGGGCGATGCCCGCGTCAAAATCGAGTTCGGTCGCCGCCTTGACCGCGTCGATGCAGTGCCACGGCGCCATGTAGCCCCGCGCCTTGCGGGCGATGGCTTTGCGGTAGCCATCGAACAGCGCCTCATGGTCGCCGGCAACCTTGCTATGGTCATCGCGCACCCGCTTGAGCGGCGCGCCCTCGGCGATCAGGCGCTCGGCGTAGGAGACGGCGCCGTCGAGCAGGTCGCCGTCGATGATTTCGTCGATCAGGCCCAGCTTGTGGGCCGCGCCCGCCGAAATCGGATTGCCGCCGACGCACATGTCGAGGCCCTTCTCGACACCGACCAGGCGGGGCAGCCGCTGGGTGCCGCCGGCACCGGGAATGATGCCGATCTTGACTTCCGGCTGGCCGACCTTGGCGCTCGCCACGGCGCAGCGGTAATGGCCTCCCATGGCGCATTCCAGGCCGCCACCAAGCGCGGTGCCGTGGATTGCAACAATCACCGGCTTGGTCGCCGCTTCGAAACGGGTAATCACATCCAGCAGGCTCTTAGCATCGGGTGACCGCGGCTTGTTGAACTCTTTGATATCGGCCCCGGCAATGAATGTGCGGCCATCGCCGATGAGAACCATGGCGGAAATTCCCGGGTCCGCCTCGCTGGCCTCGACCCCGGCAATGATGCCGTCGGGCACGCCGACGCTCAGGGCATTGACCGGCGGATTGGTCACCGTAATGACGCCAACGGCGCCGCGTTTGGAGAATTGAACAAGTTCGGACATAGGCCAGCTACCGTGCAAATCGGGAAAAATTGGGAGAGCCCCAATTGTTAATACACGAACGGCGCAAAGGAAAGCAGTGGTATGGGAGTTTAGTCGTCCCGGCGAGTCAATAAGCCGTCGTTGGCTGTGGTGTCGGCCGCGTCGTGGCTGCTGACGAACCACCAGCACCACCACACCGCCGTCCACACGGGTTCGGCCACGGCCATCAGGGCGCGGGCGATCGTGCGCCGGCAGGTGGCGAGCAGGGTGCGCGGGCTGGCCAGGGCATACATGGCCTTGGTCAGGGGGACGGAGTCATCGTCATGCATGCTGAACAGAATAATCACC
>JAYZAP010000179.1:0-5623 GCA_036339655.1 Pseudomonadota bacterium
AGCGCCTGTTCAATACAGGTCGCGGCGACACCGACCGCCATGCTCTCACAAGCTTTCCTGGCTCATATATAGTGGAGTACGTCGTCGCAAACGCTATCCTAGCCGAAACTGGCGCCCACCGCCCGTCAGACATTGCGCCGGGCCGGGATAGTAGGTACTAAGCTCGGCCTATGGAACGTATTCGAATTCGTGGTGGGCGGCCGCTTCGCGGGGTGATTTCCGTGGGCGGGGCGAAGAACGCGGCGCTGCCGTTGATGGTCGCCAGCCTGCTCACCGACGAGACAGTGACCCTGGCGAATCTGCCCCATGTGGTCGATATCGCCACCCTGGCCAACTTGTTGCGCCAGCATGGGGTCGATTTGTATTTGGACGGCGAGGCGGCCAACGGAGGCGCCACCGGCCGGGCGTTGTCGCTGACCGCCAGGGACATTACCAGCACCACGGCGCCCTACGACCTGGTGCGCAAGATGCGCGCCTCAGTGCTGGTCCTGGGGCCGTTGCTGACCCGTGCCGGCGAGGCCAGGGTGTCGCTGCCCGGCGGTTGCGCCATCGGCAACCGGCCGGTGGATCTGCATCTCAGCGCCCTGGAACAGCTCGGCGCCGAGATCGAGCTCGCCGACGGTTATATAGTCGCCCAGGCGCCTCGTGGCCTCACCGGTGCCGAGATTCAGTTTTCCACCGTCTCCGTAGGCGCGACCCAGAGCATTCTCATGGCAGCCTGTCTGGCCCATGGCGAGACGGTGCTGACCAATGCCGCCCGCGAACCCGAGGTCTGCGATCTTGCCCACTGTCTGGTCGCCATGGGCGCGCGGATCGAAGGGATCGGCGGTGACCGTCTGGAGATCGCCGGAGTGCCCCGGCTTCACGGCGCCGAATACTCCGTGCTGGCCGACCGCATCGAGGCTGGAACCTACGCCATGGCGGCCGCCATTACCGACGGCGACGTGGAACTCGACGGCGCCGACATGGAGACCCTGGGCGCTGTGGCGCAGAAGCTCGAAGAGGCCGGTGTGCTGTTCGAGCCGATCCAGGGCGGCGTGCGAGTGCGCCGGGCCGATCGGCTGGTGCGGGGCGCCGACGCCATGACCCAGCCCTATCCCGGCTTCGCCACCGATCTGCAGGCCCAGTTTATGACCCTGATGGCGGTCGCCGACGGCGCCGCCATGATTACCGAGGCGATCTTCGAGAACCGCTTCATGCATGTGCCCGAGCTCACCCGCATGGGCGCCGACATCACGGTGCACAACGCCTCGGCCCTGGTTCGCGGGGTGCCGAAGCTGATCGGCGCGCCGGTCATGGCGACTGACCTGCGGGCCTCGGTATCGTTGGTGCTGGCAGGACTCGCTGCTGAGGGCGAAACCGTGGTCAGCCGGGTCTACCATCTCGACCGGGGCTATGAGCGGCTCGAGGAGAAGCTCGCCGCTTGCGACGCCGACATCGAGCGCATTGAAGGCTAACGGCGCCCCCGTGTGACGTCCCCTGGGAAATCATGACCGAACCGCCCGCCACCACTCAGCGCATCGCCAACGTCACTCTCGACGAGCGCACCGTGGTGCGGCGCAGCACCGACATCGAGCACGAGCGCCGGGTCGCCATCTTCGACTTGCTGGAAGACAACAGCTTCGCGCCGGACGGCCTCGACAGTGGCCCTTACCACCTGCATTTGGCCATCGAGGACAACCGGCTCGCCATGCACATCAACGACACCGACGACCAACCCCTCGAGCGGGTCATGGTGCCGGTGTCGCCCTACCGCCGGCTGATCAAGGACTATTTCACGGTCTGCGAAAGCTATTTCGAGGCCATCAAGCGGTCGGCGCCGTCGCAGATCGAGGCCATCGACATGGGCCGCCGGGCGCTACACAACGAAGGCTCGGATCTTTTGCGCGAGCAGCTCGCCGACAAGGTCGCCATCGACGACGACACGGCGCGGCGGCTGTTCACCCTGCTTTGCGTCCTCCACATCAGGGCGTGACGCGGCCATGGCCGATCTGCCCGGGGCGGTTCTCTTCTGCTGTACCATGAACGCGGTCCGCTCGGCCATGGCCGAGGGCCTCATGAAGTATCTATACGGCCGCACGGTCTACATCGATTCCGTCGGCGTGCGACGTGGCAAGCTGGATCACTTCGCGGTCGCCGCCATGGACGAGATCGGCATCGACATTTCGCGCCACCGGTCGAAGTCGTTCGACGACCTGGACGACGACTCCTACGACCTGATTATTTCCCTGTCGCCGGAGTCCCAGCACAGCGCCGTCGAGATGACCCGCACCATGGCTTGCGAGGTGGAGTTCTGGAATACCTTCGACCCGACCTATGTCGAAGGCAGCCGAGAAACCCGTCTCGCCGTCTATCGCCAGGTGCGCGACGGCCTGATGACGCGGATCAAGGACCGCTTCGGAACCGCCCCGCCACCGTTGGTGTAACCGGCGTGGCGAACAGCACAAAGGGAAACGTCCTTGACCTGTGCCTATTTTGTCGCCATGTTTCCGCCACCTTAACCACTGAATACAGGAGCTCATGGCAAAGGAAGAAGCACTTGAGTTTCCCGGCATCGTGACGGAACTGCTGCCCAACGCGATGTTCAGGGTGAAGCTGGAAAACGATCACGAAATCCTCGCCCACACCGCGGGCAAGATGCGCAAACACCGCATTCGGGTGCTCGCTGGCGACCACGTCACCGTCGAAATGACACCCTACGATCTGACCAAGGGCCGGATCACCTTCCGCTACAAATAATCCCCGCGTGAAATGACGGCTGGCCCGCGCGCGCCGCGCTTCGTCCTGGCCTCCGCGTCGCCGCGCCGGCTCGACCTGTTGCGCCAAATCGGCCTTGAGCCCGATCTCGTTGACCCGGCGGAAATCCCTGAGGCTCCCCATCCCCGTGAACTCCCGCGCGACCTCGCCGCCCGCCTGGCGTGCGAGAAAGCCGAGGCGGTCGCCGCGCGCCACGCGAACGCCGTGGTGCTGGGGGCCGACACGGTGGTCGCCCTTGGCCGCCGGATGCTGCCCAAGGCCGAGGACGAAGCCACCGCGCGCCGTTGCCTCGAGCAGTTGTCGGGCCGCCGTCATCGGGTGCTCGGCGGAATCTGCGCCATCGCCGCCGACGGCGCGGTCCATCAGCGGCTGGTGGTCACCACCGTGCGGTTCAAGCGCCTCGATGGCGGCGAAATCGACGCCTACCTGGCCACGGATGATTGGCGCGGCAAGGCCGGCGGCTACGCCATCCAGGGATACGCCGCCGCCTTGGTGCCGTGGATTAACGGCTCCTACGCCAACGTCGTCGGCTTGCCGCTGCACGAGACCGCCGGGCTGCTGGCGGCTTTGGGTGTCCGCGCCCGATGATTGACACCATCCTGGTCAGCGCGGCGCCGGGCGAGACCCGTATCGCCTTGCTGGCCGGCGGCCATACTATCGACGTGGCGCATCACCGGGTGGGCCACGAACACCTAGCCGGCGCGGTTTATAGTGGCCGTGTGACGGCCCTAGCGCCAGGCCTCAATGCCGCCTTCGTCGACATCGGAGACGGCCCGCCGGGTTTGCTTAACGCCGGCGATGCCCGGACCGACCCGGACGCCGCCGTGGCGCCCATCGGCGCCTATGTCCACGAAGGCGAGGCGGTGGTGGTCCAGGTCCGCCGCGACGCCATGGGCGACAAGGGGCCCCGGCTGACCATGCGGCCGGCGTTGCCGGGCCGCTATCTGGTGTATCAGCCGGGTCGGGACCGGGTTGAGATATCGCGGCGCATCACCGAAGAGGCGGCGCGGGAACGGCTGCGCCGGCTGGTCGGTGATACCGCCGGTGTGACCGTGCGGACCCGGGCGGCCAAAGCCGAAGACCAAGACATCCTGGCCGAACTGGCGGCGCTGCGAGCCCGCTGGGGTGGTATTTCGGCGTCAACCACGCCGGCCCGGGTGCTGGCGCCGCCGGACCCTCTTGAGCGGGCGTTGAGCGAAAATACCGGTGTGAGCCGCGTGGTGGTCGATACGCCGGCGCTCTACGCCGCGGCTCGCCATCACTGCGAACACGGGGTCCTGGAGACCTGGGACGAGGCCGAGCCCCTATTCGACGGGTTTGGCGTCGAGGCCGCCCTCGACGCGGCGAGCGAGACGTGGTTCGCCCTGCCGTCGGGCGGCGCCGTGACCATCGAGCAGACCGCGGCCCTGTGCGCCATCGACGTGGACAGCGCGGGACACGGCCGTGGCAAGACCGTGGCTCTCGACGTGAACTTGGAGGCAGCACAGGTGATTGGCCGGCAACTTCGCTTGCGTGGTATCGGCGGCATCATCGTCATCGATTTCATTTCCCTGACCAGGAACGCCCATGGCCGCCAGGTTATCGACGCGTTGCGTGCGGCGCTGGCCGATGACCGCGACGCGGTGGCGCCGGGGGGCTTCAGCAAGCTCGGCCTGGTCGAGATGCGGCGTCGACGGACCCGGCCTTCGCTTGCCCAGGTCATGGGCGGCGGTCCTCCTGGGGGCGCTCTGACGGTGGCGCTGGCAATCGCCCGCCATGCGGCTCACCAGGCCAGGTCGGCGGCGCCCGGAGCGATCGCCATTGCTGCCGCCGCCGATGTAGCCGAGGTCCTCCAATCCACATTGTGTGAACTTATCGCAGAAGCCACCGGCCGTGCCGTAAAGGTGACCGCGGCATCGGCTTACGGCCGTGCCGAGCACGATGTAAGCTTCGGTTAGGGAGGAACGGTCATGAAAGCCGACAACGACAGCGAGCCTCGATCCAAGGCGGCCTGCAATAATTGCGGCGCGCCCATGGTAAAGGCGTTCGCACCCTTCTGCTCGAAGCGCTGCGCCGACGTCGACCTGGGGCGCTGGTTCAAGGGTTCCTACGCCATCGCTGGCGAGCCCATGCACGTCATCGACGGCGGCTTCGAGGACGGCGAGGATTAGACCCCGTCCGGTCACCTTTACATGGTGACCCGCGTTCAATCGCCCACTCTAGTACATGACAGAATGGGGCTCCCGCCGAACGGTCGGCGGCCCCCTTTGGGGCTCTTTAGCCGGCCGCCTCGAGGCGGGCCAGGTTCTCCTTCGACCAGAACGTGGGCAAATCGTAGAATTTATTGAATCGCGGCACGCCGTCGGGAATCACCATCCACGGCTGCTTCGTGCTGGTGTAAATATGGACATCCGGCGGCAAGCTGTCGCGGTCGTCGAGAACGCCTACCCGGACGAACCAGCAACTCCCGAGACCGGCATACTGGCTCCATACATAATTGCCGCAATCGCCGCAGTAGTAGGCGGTGTGCGCGGTGCCCTCGAAGTGAGCCGATGCCGGCTCGCCGGAAACCAGTTCCAGTTTGCTCTTCTCGATCACAGCGTTCATCACGAACGCCGTGCCGGTGACCCGTTGGCATCGGGTGCAGTGGCAGGCGTGGACCATCAGCGGCTCCGCGTTGAGCTTGAACTGAACTGCGCCACAGGTGCAGCGACCTTCATAGGGCATGACAAAGTCCTTCCGATTTCACGTGAAACTCCTGATCCCCCAGCCTCGCAGCTTGCGGCTAAAACGCAATCCCCCCAACCCAGAGCGGCTTCAGACAAAAACCGGTCAGTTGATGGAGGGCTATGGGCGTTTTTGTAAGGAGCGGGGCGCCGACCGGTGT
>JAYZAP010000180.1:0-2317 GCA_036339655.1 Pseudomonadota bacterium
GGCCTCGGCCATCTCGATGAAGTCGGGGATGTAGATGAAGGCGTCGCGGACCTCGAACTCGAACAGGCCGACGGCGCTATCCGGATCGGCCATCAGGTGGTCGAGGCAGTCGCGGAAGACACCAATGAAATTGCCGGTCAAGGGCCCGGCGGCGTCGACCGGGTTGACCGGATCGAGACCGTAGGGCAACGATGCTTCGAGCTTGGCCGTGGTCTCGGGAGACAGAGCGGCGAAGGGCACGCCCTCGTCCTCGGCCAGGTCGATCAACAGCTCGCGCAAGCCACCGGAATCCATCAGCCCGGCGAGGCTGCCCGGTCCGGCGCGCGTGGGCTGAGACAACACCAGGGCGGAGGCCATGAGCTCGCCCAGGGTGCGGGCGCGGAGCACGCCATGGCGGTCGAACACCGCCTCGTAGGCGGCGTCGTCGCCGGCGATGGCGCCGGAGTGGGTGGCGGCGAGCCGGGCGCTCTTCTCGGTGCGGGCGACCTTGAGCACCACCACCGGTACGTCCCGCGCCCGCGCCTTCTCGAGCGCCGCAATAAAGGCGGCGGGATCGCGCACGGTCTCGATGAACAGGGCGATGACCCGGGTGGTCGGCTGGTCGAGGGCGAAGTCCATATAGTCGCCGACGCTGGCGTTGTTCTCCTGTCCCGATGACACCACCAGGTTGAAGCGAAAGCGTGGATCATTGTCGGCCAGCACCACAAACACCGAACCGGAGTGGCAGATCAGGGTGATGGGCCCCGGTTCTCGGTCCGGCGGCGGCTGGAACGAGACGTGGCAATTGGCGTCGAAGTTGTAGTAGCCCATGCCGTTGCCGCCGAGCACCGGCATGCCGGCGGCCCGCGCCTTGGCGCGCAGGCGCTCAGCCAGCCTGGGCTCAGTGTCGCACGCCATGTCGATGGAAGCGAAGATGGCAACGGCCCGCGCCCGGCCGGCGATGGCGTCGTCGAGCGCCGCCTCGAGACGCTCGGGCCCGACGCCGAGCACCGCCAGATCGGGCGCCTCGGGCAAGGCCGCCACCGAGCCATGACAGGCCAGCCCGTCGATCTCGTCGTACTTGGGGTTGATCGGCCAGATGGCGCCATCGAAACCACCGTCCCGCAGCACCTTAATCATATCGTTGCCGATGCTACCGGCGCGGGGCGACGCGCCGATCAGGGCGACCGAACGCGGCTTGAGCAGCGGGTCGAGGGGATTTCCGGTCATGGCCGATACGCTGTGCGGAACGGAGTCAGGCGGCCAACTTGCCGAGGCGGTCGTGAACCACCGCGCCGTCGATGATGGTGAGGTCGGCCTTGGTTTCGGCGATCTCGTCTGGCTCGGCGGCGAAAATGTCGGTGGACAGCACGGCCATGTCGGCCAGCATGCCGTCATCCAGGGTGCCGCGAATTTCCTCGTCGAAGCTGGCGTAGGCGCCGTTCAAGGTCATGGTCGTGAGGGCGGTTTCCAAGTCGAGACACTGGTCGGGGCCGATCACCGCGCCGGACGCGGTTTGTCTGTTCATTGTGGCGCGCAGGTTGTTGAACGGGTTGAAATCCGAGACCGGCGAATCCGTGCTCGCCGCCGGGCGCAGACCGGCGTCGGTCCAACTCGCCATGGGGTAGGCGAAGGCCGAGCGCGTCTCGCCGAGAACCTCGAGGTATGCGTCGCCGAACTGACGCACGAACACCGGCTGGGGTGCCGGCATCATGCCGAGGCGCTTCATCTCGGCGATCTGGCCCGGCGTGATAACGCCGCAATGCTCGATGCGGTGACGGCGGTTCTCGCCGGGCATTTTCTCACGGGCGCCACGCACCGCCGCCAGGGACTGGTCGATGGCGGCGTCGCCGATGGCGTGGATGGCGAGCTGATAGCCCTTGCCGTGGACGTCGAGCACCATGTCGTTCACCTCGTCGTCGCTGAACAGAAAGATGCCCTTGTTGTCGTCCTCACCCAGGTAAGGCTCGGACATGGCGGCGGTGCGGCCGCCGGCGCTGCCGTCGGTGAAAATCTTGACCGGCCCGACTTTCATGTAGGCGTCACCCATGCCGGTCACCAGGCCCTTTCCATGGGCCTCGTCGACAATGCCGTCGGGACCGCCGAGCAGGCAGAGATAGGCCCGTACCGGCAACCGCCCCGTCTCGTAGGCGGCCTGATAGGCCTCCATATCGGCGAAGCCGGCGCGCATGCCGACGCCGGCGTCCATGGCGGCGGTGACGCCCTGGGCGGCGAGCAGCCGGCCGCCCTCTTCAATCCCGCGAACCAACTCTTCGAGTGTCGCGTTGGGCATGGCATCGTACACGGTCTGTTGGGCGCGCTCCTGGAGCAGCCCGGT
>JAYZAP010000181.1:0-2425 GCA_036339655.1 Pseudomonadota bacterium
GAGGAACACTGGGACGACGAAGAGCCCCTAAATACGAGGGGTAAAACAGCTCAGGCGGCGGCTTTCTCTTCCTCCTTGCGCCGGGCGATGAAGGTCTGGAGTTCTTCGTCGATGGCCGGGTCGAGGGCGGGCGGCTGGTAGTCTTTGAGCATCTGCTTCCAGATGCCGTTGGCCCGTTGGGTTGCGGTAAACGCTCCTTGCTCCTCCCAGGTCTCGAAGTTGCGCCAGTCCGACACCATGGGCTGGTAAAACGCGGTCTCGTAGCGCGCCAGGGTATGGGCGGTGCCGAAGAAGTGGCCGCCGGGGCCGGCCTCGGCCATGGCGTCGATGGCTAGGCTGTCGTCGTCGACCACGATGGGCTCGAGAAACTCGGCCATCATCTGGAGGATTTCCGCGTCGATAATCATCTTCTCGAACGACGCGCAGAGCCCGCCTTCGAGCCAGCCGGCGCCGTGGTGGATGATGTTGGCGTGACCCATGAACGCGCCCCACACGGCCATCTCGGATTCGTAGGCCGACTGGGCGTCGGCGGCGTTGGAGGCGTTGACGTTGGAGGAGCGGTAGGGAATGTCGTAGCGTCGGGCAAGCTGGCCGCCGGCCAGGGTCGCCTGGGTGTTTTCCGGGGTGCCGAAGGCCGGCGCCCCGGTCTTCATATCCACATTCGAGGTGAAGCCGCCATAGACCATGGGCGCCCCCGGCGCGGCTATCTGGACCACGGCCATGGCGGCCAGGGCCTCGGCGTTCTGTTGGGTCAGCGCCCCGGCGATGGTCACCGGGGCCATGGCGCCGGACAGGGTGAACGGGGTGATGGCCACCGCCTGGCCGGCCCGCGCCATCTCGATCATGCCGTCGGCCATGGGACCGTCGAGCAGCAACGGTGAGTTGGTGTTGATCATGGTCATGATGGCCGGCTCAATGGCCATCTCGTCGCGGCTCTTGCCGAGGGCGATGGCGGCCATGTCAATGCCGTCGATGCAGCGCTGGACACTCAGGGAATAGGTCCGCCACGCCATGTCGGTCAGGGTGATGAAACTGTAGTAGCAGTCGAGATGGCGGGTCGGCACCGGCAGGTCCTGGGGCTCGACCGGATAGCCGCCGAGAAAATGGATGATGTTGAGGTCCTGGGCGAGGCGCAGGAAGTTGTTGAAATCGTCATAGGTGCCGGGCCGCCGGCCGCGGTCCAGGTCGGAACAGTTGGGCGCGCTGGAGACCGGGGTGATGGCGATGCGGATGCCGCCGATAACGACGTTGTTGGCCGGGTTGCGGGCGTGGAGGGTGAATTCCGAAGGCGCCTTGGCGACGGCGTCGAGAACCAGGCCCCGGTCCAGGCGCACCTGCTGGCTATCGCGGTCGACGTCGGCGCCGGCGGCGGCCAACAGGTCGAGCGCCTGGCCGGACAGCATTTTCATGCCGAGGTTTTCGAGCACATCGAGAGAGCCTTCGTGGATGGCCTCGATCTGGTCGTCGCTCAGTACCTCGATGGGCGGGTAGGGATTGCTGATGGTGCGCCGGGGGAGCTGTTTCAGTGTCCCGCTGGTGCGGTCCTTCTTGCGCCGCCGGGCGGTCTTGTCGCGCGCCACCAGCTCACGCTTCCGTGGCCATGAATTTATCCAGGAACCCGTCAATCCATTTGGCCTGGGCCGGGTCGTGGACGGCGCGGAGGGCGTCCTGTTCCGCGCGCGACTGGACGCCGGGCTGGTCCCACGGCGCCCACTCGCGGTCCTGCCAGCGGTTGAACCCGGTGGGCGTGACTTCGGGATGGAATTGAAAGGCGTAGGTGATGTCGCCGTAGCGGTAGGCCTGGTTGGGATAGGCGTCGCTGCCGGCGAGATGGACCGCGCCGTCCGGCAAATCGAAGGCATGGTAGTGGGACTCGGTGACGTAGAGGCCGTCGGGTATGGTATCGCGGCCCGCCTCGGTCACGTTGAGGCGGTAAAAGCCGAACTCGTGGAGGCCATGGTCCGGCGGCCCGACAGCAGCGCCCAGGGAATGTGAAATAATGTGGCTGCCCAGGCAGATCCCGAGTGTATGGATACGCTTCGCCATGCAGGCCTGGACCCAGGCGGTCTCGGCGGCAATCCAGGGAAAGCGGTCGGTGTGCCAGTCGCGGGCATCGGACGGCTCGCCACCGCCATAGACCACGGTCGCCGCCACGGTCTCGTCGGGTTCGCCGAGCTCATCGCCCTTGAACGGCTGGCGCCAATCCAGGTCGTAGCCCAGGGCAGCGAATTTCGCCGAGACCCGATCATCTTTCGGCGAATCGCTATGAGTTATGAGAACAACGCGCTGGGCCATGGAACTACCTTTCATCGGCACCGTACTTTGCCGAAGCCTAGGACTGCCCCACTGCCAATGCAAACAATGGTTCGTCTTCCGCCTCGGTTAACGGCAAGATAACCGCCTATGAACCGCAAGCAACGCCGCG
>JAYZAP010000182.1:0-10821 GCA_036339655.1 Pseudomonadota bacterium
CCCCCGAGATAATCCTAGATGTCGCCGAGCGACAGCTCCCGGGGATGGGCCACCAGGGTCGACAGCAAGCCCGGCCGAAGCAGGCACGACAACCGCAGCCGGGCATAGGTCTGGGTGGCATTGCGTGCCACGTCGTAGCGCGCCACGTCGTAGAGCACCCAGGCGCCGTCCTCAAGAACTGCCGAGCCGGCGTCGAGGCGGGCCGCCAGGATGCCCTCGGCGTCGCGCTCAAAGATGGTGACCCCGGCGAACCGGCCCTTGCCATCGCCGCCAAGGGTGCCAAGGCGGATGATGTCGTCGCCCTCGCGGAGCCAGGTCCGGCCATCGCGCCGCGCCGTGGCGCCAAAGTCCGTGCTGGCCCAGGCGCGGAGCTCGGCGGTTGCCGACGGCACCGCCGCGTCGTCGAGCCAGAAATGGACCGCAGCGAGAAGCCCGACCACGGGCAGAAACGCCGCCATGAGCCGCCACTGGGAAACCCCGGCGCCGAGCAGCACCACCAACTCGCCATGTCGGACCAGGCCGACCAGGGTCAGCAGCGCGGCGATGAGGACGGAAAACGGCAACAGCTTGGAAACGATGACTGGCAGGCGCAGCATGAAATAGCGCCATAGGGCGGAGACCCCGTCGCCAGCCACCACCTCGTCGGCGTGGGCCATCAGATCGAGCAGGGCGGCGAGCGCCACCAGCCCGACCAGCACCAGGGCCATGCGGGCCGCGAACAGGCGGTTGAGATAGCGGGCGAACAACGCCATCAGCCGGGCCTCGAAATAACCGCGGCGAGCCGCTCGACGACCCCGTCCACCGGATTGGTCAGGCCACGATTGCTGGCCTTGACGAACAGAGCGGCGCTGAGGATGGCGAATAGCACCAGCGGCAGCCACAGGCCGAGCCACGGGGAGACATGGCCGAGCGCCGCCATGGAGCCGCCGAGCTGCAACAGCTTTTGATAAAACACCAGGACCACCAGCCCGACGATGATGCCGTAGGAGCGCCGCGCCCGGCCGCCGCCAAGTCCCAGGGGAATGGCCAACAGTGGCAGAAATAGCATGGTCACCGTGCGCACCAGGCGGCCGTGCAACTCGGCATCCATGGTGTCGGTGCTGACCCCAGCCGGCGGCCGATCCCGCGCCGACCACAGCTCGGCCGAGGTCAGTTCGCGCTCGTCCCGGCCGCGCGCCCGGTAGGATACCGCGCCGGTCTCGCCGATGGGGCGGCTGAGCTGGTCGAAGGCCAGACTGCTGACATGTTCGCCGTCGCCGTCGCGGTGCACGGTGACGCCGTCGGCGAGATACAGCACCGAGCGCATATGCTCGGTCGACGGTTTAAGGGCGCCGCCCCGCGCCGTGGTGGTGACCGAATCGCCGGCCGCGGTCTCCTGATAAACGAACACTCGGGTCAGGCGCCGGCCACCGGCGCTCACGTCCTCGGCCATGAAGACCATGCCGTCGGCCTCGACGAAGGCGCCGTCCGCCAGGGCCGAGGCCAGGGAGGCATGGCCGATGGCGTGAACCAGCGCCCGGTAGCCGTAGCGGCTATAGGGTTGGACATAGGCGAAGATGACAGCGGTGATGAGGGTCAGCACCACCGCCAGGCCCATGACCGGGACCAGCAGTCGGGGCAGCGCCACCCCGGCGGCGGCGAAGGCCACCAGCTCGCTGTCGCCACTGAGCCGGTTGAAGGCCAGCAGCACGCCGATGAAGAACGCCGCCGGCAGAGCGATGCCCAGGTAGTGGGGCACCAGACTCATCATCATTTCGAAGACCCGGAACAGGGAGGCGTCCGTGCCCACCGCCAAGTTCATGATACGCAGCATACGCTCAAGCAACAGGGCGGCCAGGGCGATGCCGGTCGTCACCAGCAGCGGCACCAGGGTCAGGCGCAAAAGGTAGCGGCCGAAAACCGTCATGGGGCCACGCGGGTCGACAAAATTCCCTTGACCCGGACGTGCCGGTAAACGTATTTCACCACCACTTCGCTGGTCGGTCGCGGTTCGGCCATGGCTACTTATACTCCATGGCCAGTTATACCAAGGCGCGGTACGCCCAACCGCGAAACTAGCCAATTGTTCGGGAGACGGTCATGCCGCCAAGCGGTAGCGCTTCGTCGCTGAAACAGGGGAGAGCCCCGCACCGTGCCGCCCTGGCGGTCATGGCCCTTGCCGCGCTCCAGTCCGGTAGCGACGCCCTGGCCGCCTGCCAGCCCCCGGAAGACGAGCAAACCAGCAGCAAGATTGAAGTGCGGGTCGATGCGGTGCGCAGCGCCTCGGGCAGTGTCGTCGCCGTGCTCTACGGCGACAACCCGGACGATTTTCTCAAGAAAGGCAAGCACCTCGCCAAGATGTTCGAGCCGGCCCAGGAAGGCCTGGTCAGCGTCTGCCTGACAGCGCCCAACCCCGGGACCTACGCTGTCGCCGTCTACCACGACGAAAACGGCAACGAAAAGTTCGACAAGACCTGGATCGGCCTGCCCGACGAGGGCTACGGCATTTCCAACAACCCGACAATCCTCCTGTCTGCCCCGGCCTTCGACGAGGCCAAGTTCGAAGCCCTCGAGGGGTCGACGGTCATCGACATCAATGTCTCCTATTGATCCAGATCGTGTTGCCGGACATCAACTCGGGTAGAATGCGCCGATGTCAGTCCTGACCCGAGACGACGCGACCTCGGCGGAACAGCCACGCAGCGATGCCGGCGGCGTGCCCGGCATGCGGGCGCGGCCGGAATGCCGGGTCCTCGGGGTCCGCCATGGAGTCACGCCCAGCGACAAGCCGCCGGTGCGCATTTTCCTCGGCACCGAACCGGCGCAACACCGGGCCGAACGCATTTTCCTGTGGTCCATCGAGCAAGTACGCGACCCGGCGCGCGTCTATGAAATATTCCTGATGTCCGACCTCTCCGGGTTCCATCGCCTGTTGTGGCTGACCGGCTTCACCAACTACCGCTTCGCCATTCCCCATTTCGCCGGCGCCATCGGACGCGCCATTTATAACGACACCGACCAGATTTACCTGGCCGACCCGGCGGAACTGTTCGACCTGCCAATGAACGACCACGGCTATCTGGCCGTCGACGGGGCCAAGCCGGATACCTCGGTGATGCTCCTGGACTGCGAGCGCATGGCTAAGGTCTGGCCCCTGGCGCAAGCCCAGCAAGGCCGCAAGAACCGGCTCATCGCCCAGGCCCGCGCCGTGGACGGCCTCGAAGGTCCGCTGCCGCCCGAGTGGAACGCCCGCGACGAGGAATACAACGCCGGACAATCCAAGCTGCTGCACTACACCGGAATACATACGCAACCCTGGCGGCCGCACCCCGAGCGGTACGTCTATTTTCACAATCCGGTGGGCGGGGTGTGGACCGACCTTGAGCACGCCGCCGACCAGGCCCGCTATCAGTTTTACGACTTCGACCGGCCGAGTGCCCGCTTCAGCGACGTGGCAGCCCGCCTGCGCCACGCCGGCGGTCATCCGGCGACGGCGGCCGTCAACGTCGGCGACTTGGTAACCGCGGCCGAGGCGGCGTTGGTTCTCGAATTTGGCCTGGGCATTGGCGGCCCGGCCTTCGACCTCGGGGACGATGTCACGATCGAACGCTATGACCCGGCCGGTCCTACGACCAGCGTGCCAGGCGACCACTACCACGGGGTGGTCTGCCGCGGCGGTCTCAGCCTGCTGCCCGACGCCGATATCTGCTGGGTCATGGAAGCGCTGTTCGCCCGCGCCGAGCACTTCGTTGTGGCCACAGTCGAGGCGTTGCCCGGCTTCGTGGCGTTGAGCGACGGTAACCGCCTGGCGACCTGGCGCCGCGACCCGTCGTGGTGGTTTGCCCTGTTCGAGGCCTGTGGCGCGCGCAATCCCGAGCTGTCATGGCGGGTCGAGGTCAAGACCCACCGCCACGGCGTCTACACCCGCCAGGGTGGCCGCCGCCAAAGCCCGCCGACTGTCTGGGTGCTGACCGACAGCAAGCCGGGCCACACCACCCAGTCGGTCGGCCTCGCCGAGGCCCTGGGCTGGCCCTACGAAATCAAGTCCCTGTCATACACCTTGCTGGCAGGTCTCGGCACCGTGCTGCGCAGCCGCCTCGGCGCCACCCGTCTCGGCGTCGACCGGGCAGCCTCCGACGCGCTCGCGCCGCCATGGCCCGACGTGGTCATCGCCACCGGCTGGCGTCCGGCCCCGGTGACCCGTTGGATTGGCGAGCAAAGCCGCGGTCGAACCCGGACCATTCAGTTGGGCCGCAAGGGCGGCCGGTTCGCCGACGTCTATGACGTGGTGGTGGCCTGCGGCTATTTCCGGCTACCGCCCCATCCCCGGCGCATCGAGACCTCGGCGCCGCTCAACCGGGTCACCGCCGGGAACCTGGCGGCGGCGGCGGCGGCGTGGCCCGATCTGTTCGAGCGCATGGCCGCACCCCGCATCGCTCTGTTGTTCGGCGGCTCGAGCCGGCGCCACGACCTCGGACCCGAGTTGGCCCGGCGCATCGGCACCGAGGTCCGCGCCTTCGCCGACGCCGCCGGCGGCTCCATCTTCGCGGTGACCTCGCGGCGCAGCGGCAAATCCGCCACCGACGCCCTGGTCGAAGGGTTCGGCGACTCCCTGGGCGAGACCGCCCGCATCGACCGCTGGCGCGCCAATCGGCCAGACAATCCTTATCTCGCCTGCCTCGCCCTGGCGGACGTCATTGTCGTCACCGGCGAAAGCGAATCCATGGTTTCCGAGGCTACCGCCTGCGGCAAGCCGGTCTACATCTACCCGGTGCCGGAAAAGCCGCCCGGCTTTTGGACCCGGGTCGAGGAGTTCGTGGTCAACATCGCCTTGGCCCGACGCCGCAACCGGCGCGGCACCCTGAAACCCCAAGGCGGTGTGCAACGGTTCTGCGCCCGGCTTATCGGCCGCGGCCTGGTGCAGCCCCGGCGCAACCTGCACCTGCTCCACCAGGCCTTGTTCGAAGGCGGCTTGGCCGAGCCGTTCGGGTCGCCCCTGGAGACCGGCACGCGACCAGCATTGCACGAGGCCCATGAGGTCGCCGCCCAGGTGCGCCAGCGGTTGAATCTGGAATGAGCTACCTCGACACCGCCCGCCTCCAGGCCCTGAACAGCGCCGCCTTCCAGGGCAAGTCGCCCTATCCCTGGGTCAACCCGCAAGGCCTGTTGAGCGCCGGCGGCTTCCGCGAACTGACCGACGCCTTGCCCGACATCGACCAGTTCGAACGGGTGTTCGGCAAGCGCCGGGCCCATGGCCAGCAAAGCCACGACCGTTACACCCTGGCGTACCACAAGGGGCTCGATCTGGCGCCAAGCTGGCGCCATTTCATTGCCGAATTGGAAGGCGACGGCTATCAAGCGTTCATCCGGCGGCTGTTCGGCCGCGGCGGTTTCCGCCTGCGCTACCACTGGCACTACACCCCCGCTGGCTGCTCGGTGTCGCCACACTGCGACGGCCGAGACAAACTCGGCTCGCACATCTTCTATTTCAACACCGCCGACGACTGGCAGGCGGCGTGGGGCGGCGAGACCGTAGTGCTCGACGACGGCGGACGCTTCAAGCGCTCATCGGCGCCGGCCTTCGAAAACTTCGACCGGGCGATCAGCGCAGAGACTATGGACAACCACAGCTTTATCTTCGCCCGCCAGGGCGATTCGTGGCACGGGGTGCGCGAAATTACCTGCCCCGAAGGCCACTTGCGCAAAGTCTTCATCGTCGTCGTCGAGGACCGCATCCTCGGCCTCAAGCGCCGGGTCATGGAGGGCCTGCACCTGCGTCGGCGCCAAGCGGTGGCGTCTTGAGCACCGCGCCAAGGGTCACCGTTGTCATTCCGGTCTACAACCGGGAGGCCTATGTGGCGGCCGCCCTCGACAGCGTCCTGGCTCAGAGCTTCGCCGATTTCGAGCTGCTGGTGGTCGACGACGGCTCGACCGACAACAGCCGCGCCATCGTCGGGGCCCATGACGACCAGCGCATCCGATTGGTCGCAAACGACCGCAATCGCGGCATCGCCGTCACCCGCAACCGCGCGGTGGGCCTCGCCCGGGGCGACTATCTGGCATTCCTCGACAGCGACGACATCGCCTGCCCGGACCGCCTCGCCCGGCAGGTTGATTTCCTCGACGGCCACCCGGACGTCGCCGCCGTCGGCGGCTGGGTGGCTTGGATGGACGGCGATGGCAGGCGTCTGGGAACCGTCAAGCGGGTACCGACAGCGCCCGACGATATCGCCGCCGGGCGGTTGTTCCGGCCCGGCGTCATCAACACCACGGCCATGGCGCGCAGCGCTGTCCTGCGCGACTTCCCCCATCGCGAGGATCTCGCGGTGGGCAGTGATTTCGACATGTGGGCGCGCTTTGCCAGCGTCCACAAGGTGGCCAATCTGCCCGCCGTGGTCGGGATGTTTCGCGACCATGACAGCCGCGCCACCGGCGAATTCGCCAGCCAGGTCGCCACCGTGCGACACGGCATCTACGCGGCCCAGCTCACCGCCCTCGGCATCGCCTTCACGGAGAAGGACCTGGAACGGCACTTCATGCTGCGCCGTATGCACAAGGTCGGCTTCACCCCTGATGGCGACTACCTGGACTGGTCCGAGGCCTGGCTGCTTGGCCTGCAAACCGCCAACCGCGTGACCGGTCTCTATCCCGAGCCCGCCTTCTCCCACGAGCTCGGCGTGTTTTGGGCCAAAGCCTGTCGCCATGCCCCTGCACCGGTGCGCTTCCTGGCATCGCCGCTCAAGCGCTGCGCCTGGCCCGGCTTGTGGAAGCTGGCCCGGCGTCACGCGGCGATGGCCACCTAACCACCCGCCATGTGTGGTATCGCCGGTTTCCTCGACCCCCGCGCCAGCACCAGCGCCGACGCGCTGACCGCGACCGTCGAGACCATGGCCGCATCCCTGAACCATCGCGGTCCCGACGACCACGGGTCCTGGGTCGATGGCGAAGCCGGTATCGCCCTCGGCTTCCGGCGTCTCGCTATCATCGACCTGTCGCCGGCCGGGCATCAGCCCATGGTTTCGTCCTGCGGCCGCTACGTGCTGGTCTACAACGGCGAAATCTACAACGCCGCCGAGCTGCGCCGCGACCTGGAGGCCGCCGGGCGGACGTTCCGGGGTCACTGCGATTCCGAGGTGCTGGTCGAGGCCTGTGGCGCCTGGGGCCTGGCCGCCACCCTGGCACGGCTTCTCGGCATGTTCGCCTTCGCCCTGTGGGACCGCAAGAACCGCAGCCTGTCCCTGGTCCGCGACCGTCTCGGCGTCAAGCCGTTCTATTGGGGCGCGGCCGGCGGTCTGGTGCTGTTCGGCTCGGAACTCAAGGCGCTGGTCGCCCACGGCGGCTGGTCCCCGGAAATCGACCGCGACTCCTTGGCCTCCTACATGCGCCATATGGTGGTGCCCGCCCCGTCCAGCATCTACCGGGGCATTCACAAGCTCGAGCCCGGCCAGGTGGTGACCATCGATTCAGCCGGTACGCCCACCACCAGCCGCTATTGGGACCTGCGCACAGTGGCCCGCGATACGCCGCGGGCCGATGTGAGCGAGGCCGAGGCGCTCGACTGCCTGTCCTCCTTGTTGGGCGATTCCGTAGGGCGCCGCATGGTCGCCGACGTACCGCTCGGGGCTTTTCTCTCCGGCGGCATAGATTCGTCCCTGGTGGTCGCCCTCATGCAGGCGCGGGCGGGCCGGCCGGTGCAAACCTATACGGTGGGGTTCACCGACCCAGCCTACGATGAAGCCCCCGCCGCCCGCGCCGTGGCCGGCCATCTCGGCACCGACCATACCGAACTTTATGTGGAGCCCGGCGACGCCCTGGCCGTGGTCCCGGAGCTGCCCCATTGCTATGACGAGCCGTTCGCCGATTCATCGCAGATTCCCACCCTGCTGATTTCCCGCCTGGCCCGGCGCTCGGTCACCGTGGTGTTGTCGGGGGACGGCGGCGACGAGGTGTTCGGCGGCTACAAGCGCCACTACCGCGCCCACGGCCTGGCCTGTCGACTGGGCCGGCTGCCCGGTCCCTTGCGCCGCGCCATTGGAACCGTGTGGGGTGCCGTGCCACGGACGTCGGCCCATGGCGCCTACCGCCGCGACCGGGCCGCCACGGTCATTGCTGCCGCCGATGAAGTGGCACTCTACCGCGCCCTGACAACTTATGTTCACCAGCCCGACGCCCTGGTCATCGGCGGCGCCGAGCGCGCCGGTCCCTTGTGGGACTCGACCATCGCCGCCGACATTCCCGCGTTCATGGAGCGCGCTGGCTACTTCGATACGGTGACCAGCCTGCCCGACCAGATGCTTACCAAGGTCGACCGGGCGAGCATGGCGACCAGCCTGGAAGTGCGGGTGCCGTTACTCGACCATCGGGTGGTCGAGTACGCTTGGAGTCTGCCGCCGGGCCTCAAGTTCGGCCACCGCGCGGACAACAAACGCTTGCTCCGCGCCCTGCTCTACAAGCACGTGCCGCGATCCCTGGTCGACCGGCCCAAACGCGGCTTCGGCGTGCCCATCGCCGCCTGGCTGCGGGGGCCGCTGCGTGATTGGGCCGGCGACCTTCTGGCCGATGGCCGCCTCGGCGATGACGGTTACTTCGACGTCCCGGCCGTCAGCACCATGTGGCGCGAGCACTTGGCCGGCAGCGGTGATTGGCAGCGGGTGCTGTGGCGGGTGCTCATGTTCCAGGCTTGGAACGATAATCGGGCTGTGGCCGCATGAGCGAGCACCGCAACATCTGCATCACCGTGCTCGGCGCCGGGCGCAGCGGCACCAGTGCGGCGACCCGGGGTCTGGCCGCCATCGGCGTCGACCTAGGCGACCGCCTGCGCCGGGGCTGGGGCAAGAATCCCACCGGCTTCTTCGAGGACCGCGACCTGCTGGCACTCAATCAGCGGCTCAAGCGCGCCCTCGCCATTCGCGGCCACAGCGTCCGGCTGATTGCCGCCGCGGACTACGATAGCCCGGCCATCCACGCCCTCGAACACCAGAGTATTAAGACCATTCGCCGGCGCTTCGGCCACTGCCCGTTGTGGGGCTACAAGTACGGCCGCACCCTGCGGCTATTGCCGTTCTGGGAGCCGGTCTACCAGGCGCTCGACCTGGACATGCGCTATCTGGTGGCCATCCGTAATCCCCTGAGCGTCGCCGCCTCGCGGGCCAAGCTCGACCCCCGTCGCGGCCGCCAGAAAGCCAGCGATAGGGAGTGGTTGGTCAACGTGGTGCCTCATTTCGCCCGGGTCCGCGGACGGCCCGTGGCGGTGGTCGACTACGACCGGCTCATGACGGACCCCCGCGTCGAGCTCGGCCGCATGGCCTCGGGTCTCGGTTTGCCCGAACCGGACCCGAGCGCCATCGATACGTATTGTGACGAATTCCTCCGGCCCGGCATGCGACATAGCCAATTCTCCGTGGCCGACCTTGACGACGGGCGGGTCAACCCCCTGGTGCGCGATGCCTATCGCTGGCTCGACCGCCTGGCCGGCGACTACATCACCAGCGACGACCCAGCCCTGTGGGAAGACTGGGCGCGCATCGCCGCCGCTGTCCATGCCATGGGCCCGGCCCGGGCCGACGCCGACCGGGCCGAAACCGCCCGCCGCCACTCCGAACGCGGTCCGCGCCAGGCTATGGAATGGCTCCAGCGCAAACTCCAAGGCGGCTAGAAAATCGTGTAGATGAAGGGTGCCACCGCCGAGCCTTCGGCGAGCACGATGAGCATGCCGAGCAGGCCGACCACCACCAGCATGGGTATCATCCAGTACTTCTTGCGTACCCGCATAAAGGCACAGAGTTCGACAATCAGGTTGATCATGGGAGCGCAGCCGTCATTTGATGGCCCGGGCGATGTGGCGAAGCAGGACCGGCAGGCACAGAATTTTCTCTATGAGCGATAGGCGCGAAGCGGCGAAGGCAGCGAGATTGTAGCGCAAGTAGCGGCCAAAGAAACGCATATGCGCGAGCCCGGCGCCGGGCCGGTAGGGACTCTCGGCGCCCGGGGTCATGCGGTAATGGAGTTCGGCGGCGCCGTCGCCGCGAATCCGGTCGTCGAGAATGAACGGCAGCAAGGCGACATAATCGGCGCCCCAGGCGTAGCCGAATTCAGCCGCACGGGCGTAGGCCGCGCGGAGCTCGCCGGTACGGAACAAACCGTATATCCATGGCGCTCGGGGACGCCGCAGCAGCGTCGTCACCCGTCCCAGGCGGGACTGTCGGGCAAGGTCAGGAAAGACCCGTCGCTTCTCAGACCCGCCGGACTCGTGCTTGACCACGTCGCCGACCGCCAGGCCGCAACCGGCGTCACTGTCCAGCAGCGCACTTAGCCGCTCAAGATAGTCGGGACTCAGCCTATCATCGCAGGCGTGCCACATGAAATAGTCGGTCCCGGCGCGCTCCACAAGAAAGTGAAAATTGCCCACAGTGCCGAGGTTCTCGGCGTGGCGATGGACGGTGACCCGGCCATCTCGTGCCACCCAGGCGGCCAGCGCCTCGGCCGTGCCGTCGGTCGATGCGTTGTCGGCGACAAGGACCACGAAGTCGTCAAGGGTCTGCGCCATGAGCCCGGCGACCGCGGAATCGATAAATTCCGCACCGTTGTGGATCGGCATGCCGACGGTAATGCTCGCCACTAGGAAATGCGCCGCAGGTAAGCGCCCGGCCAAGAGGTAATGGGCCGCTCCCAGGTGCTTTCATTGAAGGCGAAACCCGGTGTCTCGATGACGAAATCATCGCGCTCGGCAGCGAAGTCGCGGGCCGCCTGCGTCGGATTGTCGGTGTCCCACGAGGCATGACCCCCGGGTACGTCGGTGAGTTCGCTCATGATACCGTCGGTGGCCACAATATAGGACCCGAC
>JAYZAP010000183.1:0-6061 GCA_036339655.1 Pseudomonadota bacterium
CCCAGATGATCCGGCAAGGTTGTACCACATATGGGCACGGACATAATCTTGTACGACGTGGTGCTGCGCGGCAACGGCAGGCATTTCCAGGCCGGGGCCGACCTCAACTGGGTCAAGGCCAACCGAGAGCTGTCCCACAAGGAGAACGTGGCCATATCCATGGACACCACCAACGCGGTGCGCGGGCTTAATGAGTTTCCCAAGCCCACCGTGGCCTTGGTCCATGGTGGCTGTTTCGGCGGCGGCGTCGGCATGGTGGCGTCGTGCGACGTGGTGATTGCTTCCGAAGACGCCCTATTCTCCATCACCGAGGCGCGCTGGGGCCTGGTTGCCGGACCCATCCTGCCCCAGTTGACCGCCCGCATGGGCGTTGCCCGGGTGCGGCGCTACGCCCTGAGCTGCGAGCGCTTCCATGCGCGCCGGGCCATGGAAATAGGATTGGTCGACGAGGTCTGCCCAAACGGTGGCCTCGATGAGGTGGTTGCACCGATTATCGAGGCCCTGCTCATGTCCGACCCCGAGGCCTCGGCCGAAACCAAACAGCACATCCTTGAGCTGGCCGGCCAGATCATCGACGACCCCAAGGCGCGGAAACTTGCCACCGGCCATGCCGCCGGCGATTGACCGACGAAGCGGTCGAAGGCCTCGACAGTTTCATTGAGCGCCGCAAGGCGTCATGGTACCCGGAGTAGGGCGCGCGGGAGGGCAGGGACATGGGTGAAGAGCGCGACGTTGTGGGGTATGGCCGCAACCCGCCCCAGGCCGATTGGCCGGGCGGGGCGCGGTTGGCCATCAACTTCGTCATCAATTACGAGGAAGGTTCGGAATACGCCTATGCCCATGGCGACGACCAGGATGAGGTATCGCTCACCGAAGTACCGGCCCCGGTGGTGCCGGCGCCGTCGCCCGACCTGGGTGCCCGGTCCATGTTCGAGTACGGCAGTCGGGTGGGGTTCTGGCGGCTGTGGCGCCAGTTCGAAAGCCGGGCCATGGCGGTCACCGTGTTCGGCTGTGCCCAGGCGCTCGAGCGCAACCCGGAGGCCGCCGCGGCGATTCGTGAATCGGACCACGACGTGTGCAGCCACGGCTGGCGCTGGGTCGAGCATTACCGCCTAAGTGAGGAGGAGGAGCGCGACCACATCGCCCGCGCCGTCGCCTCTCTCAAACAGTCGGTGGGCGAACGGCCCGTGGGCTGGTACTGCCGCTATGCGCCCAGCGTCAACACCCGCCGCCTGCTGGTCGAGGAGGGCGGGTTTCTCTACGACTCCGACGCTTACAACGACGAGCTGCCCTACTGGACTGAGGTCGGCGGTACGCCTCACCTCATCGTGCCCTACAGCCTGACCAACAACGACGCCCAGTTCCGCCGCGGTAACATGGCCACCGGCGACGATTTCTTCGGGCTGGTCAAGGGCGCCGTGGACATGCTCCGGGACGAGGGCGCCGAGACGCCCAAAATGATGTCCGTGGGCCTCCATTGCCGGCTCATTGGGCACCCGGCCCGCGCCGCCGGCCTGGCCCGGCTGCTCGACTACATCCAAGGGTTCGACGACATTTGGGTCTCCCACCGGGCCGATATCGCCCGCCATTGGCGCAAACGCCACCCCTTTAGGGCGACTTGATGTACACTGGGACCGGTCATGACAAACGGCAATATTGAAATCCGCCGCTGCTCGTCGGCAATCGGCGCCGAGATTCACGGGGTCGACCTAACCCGGCCGCTCGATAACGCGACCTGGTCGACCATACATGACGCATTCCACAAGCATCTGGTGCTGTTCTTTCGCGACCAGGACCTTAACCCGGAGCAGCACGTGAACTTCTCCCGGCGGTTCGGCGAGTTGGTGCCCTATCCCTTCGTTCACGGTATCGACGGTCATCCCGAGCTCATCGAAATCGTCAAGATGCCCGACGAGACCCGCAACTTCGGCGCCGGTTGGCATACGGACATGTCGTTTGCCGAGGAAGCGCCCCTGGGTGCCGTGCTTCAGGCCATCGAGGTGCCGCCGACCGGCGGCGATACCATGTTCTGCAATATGTACCTGGCCTATGAGACCCTGTCGGCGGGCATGAAGGCCTATGTGGAGGCCGCCAGGGGGGTTCACGATTCGCACGACCCACGCGGCCATTCGCAAAGCTATAAGGGCATGAGTCTACAGGAAAAAGAGGGTGCCGAGCGCGAAATCACCGCCCACTCCATGGTCCGCACCCATCCTGTGACCGGCTGCAAATCGCTGTTCATCAGCCCCGACTATTGCATGGAAATCGACGGCGCCGAAACCAGCGAGAGCCGCCGCATCCTCGACCATCTCGAGCGCCACGCCACCCGCGACGAGTTTACCTGCCGGTTCCGCTGGGAGCCCCACTCCATCGCCATATGGGACAACCGCTGCACCATGCATAAGGTGCTCAGCGACGACCTGGAAGCGCAATTCGCGGGCCACGGCTTCAAGCGGGTGATGCGCCGGGCCACCATCGGTCACTAGTCAGAGGGGAGGGCCACCATGGGGCAGCTCATCGACTGGCATACCCACTGTTGGCTGCCCGAGCACCGCTCCAAGGAAGACGCCGACCTGTGGAAGCTGCGCGGTGTGCTGGGCACCGGCAAGGCCGACCCGGAAGCCCACCAGGCGTCCATCGACGAGGCCGGGGCCGATAAGTTCGTGGTCGTCGCCATTCCCCGGCGTGGCAATATGTGCACGCCCAACGAATTCATCGCCGAGTTCGTCGGGCGCTTTCCCGGCCGCGCCGTGGGCCTGTCCTCCGTCGACCCGGAAGAGCCCGGCGCGCCCGAGGAGTTCGAGCACGCGGTTACCAAGCTGGGCCTGAAGGGCATCAAGCTGTCGCCGGTCTATCAGTCCATGGACCCGCGCTCGGCCAATTGTTACGCGCTCTACGAAATTGCCCAGGCCCTCAAGGTGCCGGTGATGTATCACGTGGGCGGCGCCTACACCGGAAGCCTCGAGTTCGGCGACCCTTTCCTGCTCGACAAGGTGGCTCACGACTTTCCCCAAATGAAGATCATCGTCGCCCATTTCGGTCAGCCCTACATGGAGCAGACCTGCATTCTGATGCGCAAGAACGAGAACATCTACACCGACCTGTCGGCCCGCTTCCACCGTCCCTGGCAGCTCTATCACGGCCTGATGATCGCCCAGGAATACCGGGTCGCCGACCGGCTGCTGTTCGGCTCCGACTTTCCGGTGCGCACGACCGCCGAGGCCCTGGCCGAGTTTCGCGCCATTAACGAATGGGGCCAGGGGGCCAACATGCCGCGTATTCCCGAGGAGTTGATCGAGGGAATCATCAGTGATCGCCCGTTGTCCCTATTGGGGATCGACCCGGCCGGGGACTGACCATTGAGCCTGACGCCGGTTTCCGTCCTCACAGGATTTCTCGGCAGCGGCAAAACCACCTTGCTCAACGGCCTGCTGGCCGACCCGCATATGGCCGAGACCGCCGTGCTAGTCAACGAGTTCGGCGACGTGGGGATCGACCATCTGTTGGTCGAGGCGCTGGACGACAATGTGGTGCTGCTCAACGCCGGCTGCATCTGCTGCTCGATCCGCGATGACCTGGTAACCAGTCTTGGCGAGCTCTACGACAAGCGTGCGGCGGGCACGGTGCCTGAGTTTCGCCGGGTGCTGATCGAGCCCACCGGCCTGGCCGATCCGGCGCCCATCCTCCACACCCTGCTCGGCCACGAGGCGGTGCGTTCGCGCTATTGCGTCGACGGCATCGTCACCACCATCGACGCCGCGCTCGGCGGCGGACAGCTCGACGACCACGAGGAATGCCTGCGCCAGGCGGCGGTCGCCGACCGTCTGGTGCTGACCAAAACCGACATGGCCGAACCCGGTCAGGCGGAGGCGCTCCACGCCAGTCTCAACGCGGTCAACCCGGGCGCCCCTGTCATCGACGTGGTCCACGGCCGCATCGCAGCGTCGCGGCTGCTCGACGCCGGGGTCTTCGACCTGGCGAGCAAGAATACCGACGTGGAAGCCTGGCTCAACGAGGCGGCCTATGACCACGACCATGCGCCTGATCGCAACCGCCACGGTGACGACATCAAGGCGTTTTGTCTCCATGCCAAGACGCCGCTGGAACTGCACCGTTTCGTCGCCTGGATCGAGCGCTTGTTCGAGGCCCATGGCGAGCGCATCCTCCGCCTCAAGGGAGTCCTCGACGTGGTCGGCAGCGACGCACCCCTGGCGGTTCACGGCGTCCAGCACATCTTTCACCCGATCACCCGGCTGCGCCCATGGCCCGACGGCGAGCGCTGTTCGCGGGTGGTGGTCATCACTCAAAACCTGCCCCGGCGGGTTGTAGAAGAGAGTTTCCTGAGTGCGGTCTTGGAGTCGTGTTAATCTGAAAATGCGCGACGGCAGGGAGGGAATGTTCATGCGGTTTTCCATATTCACCACGGTCCATGACACCGGCGGCGGCACGGCGCCGCACGAGACCCTCGACGACTTCCGCGAACAATGCGTGCTGGCCGACGAACTGGGCTATCACGCGGTGTGGATCGGCGAGCACCACTTCGGCCCCTACGGTCTGGGTGACCTGCCTAATGGCATTCTGATCGGCGCCGATATCGCCGCGCGGACCAGGAACCTGCGCATTGGCCAGATGGCCAACATCGCCGTATGGTGGCACCCCATTCGCCTTGCCGAGGATATCGCCATTCTCGACAACCTGACCAAGGGCCGGGTCGAGGCCGGCTTCGGGCGCGGCATCTGGCCCTACGAGGGGCCGCAGTTCCACCCCAACGCCGACCCCCGCAAGGACGCCGAGAACCGCGCGCTGTTCCGCGAGACAATCGGGATTGTCAGGAAGATCTGGAGCGAGGAGTATTTTTCTCACCAGGGCGACAACTACACTTTCCCGGCGCCGGGCACCAAGTTCAAGCACCCCCAATATCCGTCCAACCCGGAATGGCAGGACGGCGACACCGTGACCAAGCTCCGGGTCACGCCCAAGCCGTTCCAGAAGCCCCATCCGCCCCTGTGGATGACGGTCTCCACCGACCGCTCGGTGGCCATGGCGGCGGAAATGGGCCTCAAGGCCTGCTATTGGCAGCCGCCGGTGCGCCAGATTTACGAGCGCTGCAAGGTCTATTCCAAGGTTCGCGGCGAGCTCGAAGGCCGCGAGGTCCGCATCGGCGAGGACCAGGCCGTGCTGCGCAATGTCTATGTGGCCGACTCCATGGAGACCGCCCGGCGCGAGGCCGAGGAGGGGATAATGTCGATCTTCCAGTACAACGACCCCTACCGCGGCACCCAGGTTTTCATGAACCCGGGCGAGAAGCCCGGCGCGGACATGAAGTTGAGCTGGGACTTTCTCGAACCCCGCGCTCTGCTGGTGGGATCGCCCGACCACATCATTGAGCGCCTTGAGGAGCATCAGGAAATTTGCAACATCGACGAAATCCTCATCGGCTACGCCCACCACCGGGTGTCCCAGAAGAAGACCCTCAAGAACCTGGAACTGTTCGCCACCAAGATCATTCCCCACTTCGAGAAGAAGGCGCGGGCGGACGCGGCGGCCGAGTAGATGACCGAGACCGGACAACAAGCTCCGTCGCGGACGACCGCGTTCCGCGCCGCCCTGGGCATGTTCGTCACCGGCGTGACCATCGTCACCAATAGCGACGTCGACGGCAGCCCGCGGCGCATGACCGCCAACTCGTTCACCTCGGTGTCTCTTGACCTGCCCATGGTGCTGGTGTGTATCGGCAACCACGCGGCGAGCTACCCGGTGTTCCAGAAGTCCGGCGGCTTTGCCGTCAACGTGTTGAGCGACGGGCATCGCGGCCTGGCCGAGTTGTTCGCCTCCAAGGCGCGGGACAAGTTCGATCATGTGGACTACCGCCTGGGTATCGGCGGCGCTCCGGTCATCGGCGGCAGCCTCGCCTGGCTCGACTGCCGGACCGTCAACCGGGTGGAAGCCGGCGACCACATAATTCTGATCGGCGAGGTCGAGGATTTCGGCACCAATTCGGGCAGTCCGCTGGCCTACTGCCAGGGCGGCTTCTTCTCGTTCAATCAACAGCAGGATGCGG
>JAYZAP010000184.1:0-2686 GCA_036339655.1 Pseudomonadota bacterium
CATGTGGTGGTCACCCTGATCCGCTCCTGCGGTCACTGCTTCTATTGCGTCCAGGGCGATCCGACCCAGTGTGAGACCCAGTTCCCGCTCGACGTCACCAGCCCACTGCGCCGGGCCGACGGCGAGCGGGTCGACCAGGGCATCCGCACCGGCGCCTTTGCCGAGTATGTGGTGGTCCACGAATCCCAATTGGTGGCGATCCCCAAGTCGGTGTCCCTGGAAGCCGCGTCGATTCTGGCCTGCGGCGTCATCACCGGACTCGGCGCCGTGGTCAACACGGCGAAAGTACCGTCGGGCAGCAGCGTCGCGGTCATCGGCACTGGCGGGGTTGGTCTCAACAGCGTTCAGGGCGCCCGGCTGTGCGGCGCCAACCCAATCATCGCCGTCGACCTGCTTGACTCCAAGCTCGAGATCGCTAAAGAATTCGGCGCCACCCACGGCATCAACGCCGCGGCCAACGTCGCCGCCAAAGCGATCCGCGATCTGACCCATGGCCGCGGCGTCGACTACGTGTTCATGACCGTGGGCAGCACCAAGGCGGTGGAGCAGGGCATGACCTTCCTGCGGCCGTCGGGCACCATGGTCATCGTCGGCATGCCGGCGTCCGGCGCCACGGCCGAGATCGAGCCGCTCAAAATGGCCGACATCAGCCTGCGCATTATCGGCAGCAAGATGGGCGCGACCCGGGTTCGCGTGGACATCCCCCGGCTGATCGGGTTCTACCAGCAGGGCCGCCTCAAGCTCGACGAGTTGATCAGCAACCGCTATCCCATCGACGGCATCAACGACGCCATCGCCGAGGTCAACCGCGGCGAGGTGCTGCGCAACGTCATCGTGTTCTGATGACCATCACGAGTATCGAGACGTTCTGCAATCAGGCGGTCGGCTTCGTCCGGGTCACCGCCGATGACGGCGCTGTCGGCTGGGGTCAGGTCTCGACCTATCATTCCGACATCGCCGCCACCGTGCTCCACCGTCAGGTGGCGCCCCATGCCCTGGGCAAAAGCACCCGCGATATCGATGCCCTGGTCGACCGCATCCCCGAGCTTGAGCACAAGTTCCCCGGCTCCTACCTGCGCCGCGCCCTCGGTGGCCTGGATACGGCCCTGTGGGACATGCGGGGCAAGCGCGAGGGCAAGCCGGTGGTCGAGCTGATCGGCGGCGAGGCCCGGCCAATCCGGGTCTATGCCTCGAGCATGAAGCGCGACATCACCCCGGACGATGAGGCCGCCCGCCTGGCGGGCCTGCGCGACGCCCACGGCTACGACGCCTTCAAATTCCGCGTTGGTGCTGAGTGCGGCCACGATGTCGACGAATGGCCGGGGCGCAGCGAGGCCATCGTGCCGGCGATGCGCCGCGCGCTTGGCGACGACGCCACCCTGCTGGTCGACGCCAACAGTTGCTACACCCCGGACCGGGCGATCGAACTCGGCCATATGCTCCAGGACAACGGCGTCGTCCATTTCGAGGAGCCCTGCCCCTATTGGGAAATCGACTGGACCGCCCAGGTCACCCGGGCGCTCGACCTCGACGTCACTGGCGGCGAGCAGGACTGCGACCTGGCCACCTGGCGGCGCATTATCGACAGCCGCTCGGTCGACATCGTCCAGCCCGACATCTGCTACATGGGCGGCCTGACGCGCACGCTGCGGGTCGCCGCCATGGCCCATGAAGCCGGCCTGCCCTGCACTCTGCACTCGGCCAACCTGTCATTAGTCACGGTGTTTTCGCTGCACCTCATGGGGGCCATCCCCAACGCCGGTCCCTATGTGGAGTTCTCCATCGAGGGCCTCGACTACTACCCTTGGCAGGACGGCCTGTTCACCCCAGCCTTGGTCGCCCACGACGGCAAGGTCCAAATCCCCGAAGCCCCCGGCTGGGGCGTCGAGATTAGCCCCGAGTGGCTGGATAAAGCTGAGTACCAGATTAGTGAAACGGACTGAGCTAAGCTTGGCGAAGGATGAGCCACACTACAGCGTGCGGCATAGCCTCAGGGCGTCGTAGACCGCCGCCGCGATGTTGCGTGAGGTGACGCAGTCGCCGATGCGGTAGAGCTCATAGGCACCGTTGGGGTTTTGATTGGCCGGTTGTGGCGTCCCGGCGATTAGCGCGTCTATGTCGGTGACGCCGCCATTGCGAGCAGCGCCGGTCAGCCCGTGGAAAATATCGTCGGCCGGCCGGGCGCCGTGCTCGACGATGATCTGGTCGGCCTCTTCCTCGATTATCTCGGTGGTCACCAGGTTCTCGAACACCGCCGTGAGCCGGTTGCCGGTTCTGGCAACCCGGCGCAGTTGCAGGTCGAAGCGGCACGGGATACCGAGTTCGTAGAACCGCTTTTTCCAACTGAAGCGTTCGCCATAGGGGATTTCGGGGGTCAGGGCATCGTCGATGGCCACATAGCGCACTGGCCGCCCGGCCATGGCCAGGCGCTCGGCCGCGCTTGCCGCCGGGTGACGCCCGGTGCCGTCGTAGACCATGGCCTCGCCGCCGCCTTGGACATCACCGCTCAGGGTCTCCCAGGGGTCGGTGACGTGCTCGCCGCCGTCGAGCCAATCGATATCGGGCACCCCGCCGGTGGCAATGATGACCACGTCCGGGTCGAGCGCGAGAACATCGTCGGGCGCGGCAAGCAGGTTCATCCGCACATCGACGCCGAGGCGTTCGAGTTCGAGGGCCCGCCAGTCGG
>JAYZAP010000185.1:0-10074 GCA_036339655.1 Pseudomonadota bacterium
CAACCAGGCCGCCGTGGTCATCCCCTGCCACCGGGTGGTGCGCGGCGATGGCACCAGTGGCGGCTACCGCTGGGGCGCCGAGCGCAAGAAAGCCTTGTTGAACAGCGAACGCAATGCTGCGTCAGGCAACTGATTCGGGCGATCCTAAGAACCCATTCGCACTGCCCTCATACTGAGCCTGTTGAAAGATGGCGCCACCGGCTCGGCATCATGTTTCGACAGGCTCAACATGAGGATGATGCAAGAATTGAATGGGGTCAGGTCTTTCATTTTAGCGTCGCCACCGCTCGTCAGGCGGAGCGTGCCCGCAGGTAATCATCGGAAACGCTTAAACGAAAGACCTGACCCCACCAAAACCTGTCGAAGCCTCATCCTGAGCCTACCGAAGGACGAGGGCATGTTTCGACTGGTTCAACATGAGGTTACTCCAAAGGCCGGCGACTATGGCTCTCGCGGGTCGATGGGCAGTTGCGACGATATGTCCGTGGCTTCCTCCAGCAGGGCGGCGGCGGCCAGGGTTCGGACTTCGCCGCGTGGCGGGCCAACAATTTGCAGGCCCACGGGAAGTCCCGATACGGTGAAGCCGGCCGGGGCCGAGACCGCCGGGCAACTGGTCAGGGTCACGGCGAAGGTGATGCTGATCCAGTGAACGTAGTTGTCGAATGTCTCGCCGTTGACGTTATCAATGTAGCGAACATCGACATCGAACGGCGGCACGATGGCGGCCGGGCACAGCAGCAGGTCATGGTCGGCGAAGAACCGCACCGTGTTGTGATAGAGCCGGCCCCGGGCCAACTCGGCCCAGGCGATTTCGTCAGCAGTTAGCGCCAGGCCCTTTTCGATGTTCCAGATGACTTCGGGCTTGAGCAGGTCGTAATGGTCGCGCAGGTGCCCCGCCATGCCCGTGGCGAAGGACTGGGCGCGGATAATCTGGAAGGCGTCGATGGCCTCGGAGAAGTCGGGGCAGGCCTCGACCACCTCGGCCCCGGCGGCGGCGAAGTGTTGGGCGGCCTGCTCACATATGCTGACAACCTCCGGGTCCACCGGGACAATGCCGAGATTGGGGCTGAACCCGACCCGCCTGGGCGGCGGGCAGGCTGCTACGCTATCGACGAACGACTGCGCCGGGGCGGCCAGGGAAATCGGGTCTTCCGGGTGCTGGACGGCCATGGCGTCGAGGAACAGGGCGGTGTCGGCCACGGTGCGGCCCATGGGACCGTTGACCGACATGGTGTTGAAGGCCTGGTCGCTGGGGCCGTGGGGAACCCGGCCGGGGCTGGGACGCAGACCGATGACCGCGTTGAAGCTCGCCGGGGTGCGCAGGCTGCCACCCAGGTCGGAGCCGGTGGCGAGCCAGACCTGGCCGGCGGCCAGGGCCGCCGCCGCGCCGCCCGACGACCCGGCCACCGACTTTGCAGTGTTCCACGGGTTGCGGGTCTTGCCCAGAACCTCGTTGAAGGTGCTGGCGCCGGCGCCGAATTCCGGGGTGTTGGATTTGCCGATAACGATGGCGCCGCGCGCCTCCAGCGTCTCGACCATGAGGTCCGAGCGCTCGGGAATGTGGTCGGCGAAGATCGGCGAGCCGTGGGTGCAGCGCACGCCCTCGACCTCGTTGAGGTCCTTGACCGCGATGGGCAGGCCGCCGAGCAGGGTGTCCTCGCCGGACGCCATGAGCCGCTTGGCGTGGTCGCGGGCGCGCTCCAGGCAGAGCGTCGGCACTGCGTTGATGGCGCCGTCGGTGGCGGCGATGCGCGCCGCGGCGACGTCGATGAGCTCGAGGGGTGTGACCTCACCGCGTTTCAACAGGCCGACCACGTCCGTGGCGGTGCGGCGATACAGCTCGTTGGTGCTCATGGCATCACTCTCCGGTTTTGCGTGCGAATTCGTCGGCCAGCAACGGCGCTACGTCACGCCAATCGCCGACGATACCGACATCGGCGAGGTCGAAGATCATCGCCTCGGGGTCGTTGTTGACCGCCAGCACGGTGCCCGAGCGCCGGATACCCACCGAATGATTAAACTTGCCGCTGAGGCCCAGGGCGATATAGAGGCGCGGCCCGATGGAGCGGCCGGTGATACCGATTTGCCGGGCCCGGGGTAGCCAGCCCTGGTCGGTGACCTTGCGGGTGGCGGCGAGCTCGGCGCCGAGCGCCCCGGTCAAGCCGTCAAGCGCCGCCAGCTCGTCGCCGGGCACCCCCTGGCCGATGCCAACCACCATGGACGCGGCGGCCAGAGCGTCGAGTTCGTCGTCCCGGCCGCGCTCATGAATTTCGATCCGGCCCCGTGGTTCGACCGTCTGGGTGGTCACGGTGGCGGTCGCCTGGCGGTCATCGAGCAGGGGCAGCGCCCCGGGCCGCACGGTGGCCATTTGGATCAGCGAGGTGGCGGTAATGGCAGCGACCAGCTTACCGCCGAAGGCCGACTTCCAGGCGACCAGGCGACCGTCCCGCTGTTCCAGGTCGATGGCGTCGCCGGTGAGGCCGGCATCGAGCCGCGCCGCCGCCCGCGCCACCACCTCGCGGCCCCACATGGTGCCGGGGCCGAGTATGGCCCAGGGCGCCGCGGCGCCCGCCCACTGGTCGACGGCGGCGGCGATATCCTCCTCGACCACGGCACCGTTCAACACCACGCCCGCATCAGCGCCCCAGGCGCCAATCACCGCACCGTCCAGGGGCTCGGTCATGAGCGCGACCACGTGGCCGCCGATGCCGGCAGCCAAGGTGGCGGCGGCGCCGCATAGCTCGCGCGCCATGCTTTCCCGACCGGGTTCGATGACCACGCCAATGGCGGGACCTTGCGTGCTCCGCGCCGCCGGCACAGAACCGGAGCTGACCGCCTCGCCGTTGCTCAGAGCACCGCGCATCACCAGGATCGACACCGCCTCACGGACCTGTTCTGCGAGGCTGCCATGGAGCACGCGGCCGTCGCGAGGCGCATCTTCCAGGGTTCGCACCTCGCCGACTTGGGTGGGACTGCCGTCGGCGCCCCAGGGGCCGGGGCCGAGATCGGCGGCGCTCAGGCGGCGCAGGCGCTCGGCCGGCACCGCGTCGCAGTCTTCCGGCGAAGACTTGGCCGGGGTGCAGAGCCGCTCGGCCACCGACAGCACCGCGGGCAAAGCCGTGCTGGCATGGAGCCAGCCATCGTCGTGTTCGCAACGGGCGTCAGCCCGGCCGCCTTCGATACTCAATTCACGGACCCCGCCGAGGAACGGTAGGTCGAGCAGTTCGGCCATCGCCGGGCCGACCTGACCTGTATCGGCGTCCACGGAATTGCGCCCGGCCAGCACCAGATCATAAGGGCCTTCCCGGTCCAGGGCGGCGGCCAGGGCCCGTGCCGTGGCCAGGGTGTCGGACCCGGCGAAGGCGGGATCGCTAATCAGCACCCCGTCATCGGCACCCCAGGCGACGCCCTCGCGCAGCACCATCGCGGCGGACGGCGGCCCCAGGGTGACGACCGTGCCGCGGCCGCCGCTATCCCGCGCCAGTTCGACGCCCTGGGCCACGGCGCGACGGCAATAGGCATTGAGGTCGAGCTCGACCCCGTCGCGCTTGAGGCGCCCTTCGGCGTTGAGTTCCATGGCCTCGAAGCGCGGGATCTGCTTGACCACAACCGCAATGTTGAGCCCACCGCTCGACGGGGTGTCTGCCGCCATTCGTGATACCTCTTAGTTGCCGTTTGCCAACAAGCGCCCGGCGATGATGTCGTTGTATTGCGCCGCCCGAGTGACATAGGGGAAATGCCCCCCGCCTTGCAAGGTATGAACCACCGAATCCGGGTATCGCGCCCGCATATTGGCGCGGCCCTCGGGCGTGATGACCCGGTCGTCGTCGCTTTCCACCAGGACGATGCGGTCGCCGGGGAGACCCGGCAAGGACAACTCGTCAAGGTCGGCGACCATGACCAGGCGGGTCTTGATCATTTCGTCGCTCAGGCAGCGGGCGCCGTGGTCGAGCAGGGCCGTCTTGAGCAGGGTATGGGCCGGTTCGGTCTCCGGCGCCTTCTCGATGCCGGCGACGATGCGGCCGCGCAGTTCGGCCCCGGTGGCCGCCTCCGCCGTGGCCTTGTCGGGCAGGCTCGCCAAGTGCTCGCTGCACACCAGGGAATTGGCCACGAACAACGTTTCCAGGCGATCACTGTGATCGCGGGCGATGAGCTGGGCGATGTAACCGCCGAGCGAGGTACCGAGCAGGCTGAACCGCCCAAGACCGAGGCGGTCGGCCAGAGCCATGACGCCGTCCGCGAGTTGGGGCGCTTCGGGCGCCGCCGGCAAGGTCACCGAGACCATGCGCAAGCGGTCGCCAAGGGCGGCCATCTGGTTCCAGAACAACTCCGCCGCCCCAAAGGCGCCGGGCAGCATGACCAGGGCCGGCGCACTGAGGTCGTCGGGGGAGGTCGCAATATAGCGCCATTCACGGCCGTCGATGTCACACACCGACTCCGAGTGGGCCGCACGGAAGGCGCTCAGTTCCACGGCCGGCTCAGTCGCCGAGCGGTTTGTAGGCCAGGGTTTCGATTTCGATCTTGGCGTCGAGCATAAGGTCGGAACGCACCGTGGCGCGGGCCGGCGGATCTTCGGGGAAAAACTCGCCATAGGCCTTGTTGAAGCCGGCGAAATCGCGGGTGTCCTCGAGCCAGATGGTGTTCTTGACCACGTCGGCCATGGTGCAGCCGGCCTCTTCCAGGGTCGCGGCGATGGTCTCCAGCACGACCCGGGTCTGGACCTCGATGGTGCCCTGAATCATGTTGCCGTCGGGGCCGAAGGGAAGCTGGCCGGAGACGAACACGAAGTCACCGGCGCGTACCGCCTTGGCGAAGGGAAACGGCAGGGTCGATTTGTAGACGATCTTGGACATGGCTGGCGCGGCCTCTCCCGCTATCAGTTGAACTTGAACAGGCCGGCAACGTTGTCGCAGACCAGCTTGCGGCGAACATCCTGATCGACCCCGGCAAGCATGTCATCGATGAACTGGCGTGACCGCGGCCAGGTCGATTCCGCGTGGGGGTAGTCGGAGCCGAACATCAGCGTTTCAGTGCCAATCATGTCCGACAGAATATCGACGCCGCGCTTGTCCTCCTGGAAAGTACAGAAGATCTGCGAGCGAAAGAAGTCGCTGGGCAGCACCTGGTTCTTAAAGCGGTAGGGTGCGGTCTGGCTCAGCTCCTTGTAGGTGACGTCCATCTTTTCCAGAAAATAGGGCGCCCAGGACAATTCGTGCTCGACCACGGCAACCCGCAGGCCGGGGAAGCGCTCGAACACCCCGGCGAATATCATCGAGCCGAGAGAGCGCCGCACCCAGTAGTCCTGGGTCGACGAATAGGCGGCAGCGTCGGGCGCACTCCATTCGCTGGTGAACACACTGATCTGGCCCGGCCCAGCGCAGGTCGCGGCGATGTGGAAGGTGAGCGGCGCGTCGAGGTCCTGGGCCGCCGCCCACAGGGGGTCGTAGTCGCCGTGGAAATAGGGCCAGTCTTCGCCAGGATAGGTCGGGATCATGGCCCCGGCCAAGCCCGCCTCAACGCAACGGGTGAGCTCGGCCACCGCCGCCGGCACGTCGTCCGGGTCGAGCAGCGCCAGGCCCTTGAAGCGGTTCGGGTCGGCGGCGCAGAAGTCGTTGATCAGCCAATCGTTGCCGGCGCGGAAGCAGGCCTGGCGCAGGGGACCGCGTATGACCCCGTAGATACGCGCGCCGAGGGTCGGAAAGATGACCTCGCCGTCAACCCCGTCCCGTTCCATGTCGGCGAGCCGGGGACCAGGGTCAGCGCAGCCCGGGCGGACCTCGTCCCAGGTTCCTTCGAAGGTCACCGCCGAAGGATCGTCGAAGCGAACACCGGCCTGGGACGGCGCCCCGACCGAGCCCAGCACGGTGTCGCCGTCGACCAGGAACTCGACGACGCCGTCCTCGTCGGCACGGGCCCGGGGCGCCCGGTCGGCGAATTCGGGGTCCATATAGCGGGTCCAGAAGTCGGCCGGTTCGACAATGTGGGAATCGGCGGAAATTATTCGTTCAGTCATCATCGCCAGGGTCCCCGGTTGTGGCTTAGTTAAATTCCAGTTCGACGGCGCCCAGGCTGCCGAATTCGGCCCTGGCCCTGTCGCCGGCGGCGGCAAGGCTGACGCCGGTGCAGCTTCCGGTGATGACCGCCTCGCCGGCGTGCAGGCCATCGCCCCGCTGGCGCGGGTCGTTGGCCAG
Source organism: Pseudomonadota bacterium (assembly GCA_036339655.1). Lineage (GTDB taxonomy): Bacteria > Pseudomonadota > Alphaproteobacteria > JAAXGF01 > JAAXGF01 > JAYZAP01. The sequence continues at coordinate 6,192 of JAYZAP010000185.1, forward strand.
CCAGACCAAGGCCTCAACGGGGTCGTCGAGCACGTTGGCGCCCCGGCCCTCGGCCACGGTCTCGCCGTTGACGATCATGGCCGCCTGGTGGCCCGGCAGGTCGAGGCCGCGCCAGTCCTCCACCGGCGCGCCGAAAATTACCTGACCCTCGTTGCCGTTGTCGGAGATCAGGCTGGGCGCCCCGACTTTCGACCAGTCGGTGAAGCGGGAATCGGAAATCTCGATGGCCGGATGCAGGGCGCCGGCGGCGGCAATGACCTCGTCGCGACCGTAAGCCGCGTCCCGGGCCGGCAGGTCGGCGCCCAGGCGAAAAGCGAACTCGGCCTCCAGGGCGCGCATGAAAAATGCATCCGCCGGCAACACCACCGGGCTGGCATGAAAATTCGACACCCGGATGCGCGCCGCAAAAGGCCCGGTGGTGCCGACAATCTGCTGCGCCTTCTTGCTGGTCGAGCCGATTTTCCAGCCGACCACCGGCTCGCCCAAAAGCGCCACCAGGGCATCCTGCACCCGGTAGCCGCCCGGGATAGTCGGCGGCCGGCAGGCTTCGGGCAGGGCGTCCATGCGCCTATGGCGCAGCCGCGCCTCGCGCAACGCCTCAGCCGCCGCCGTCACGGCACTCTCGTCCATGGCTCGCTCCCGATCTATGCCTCGTTACTACGCCGCTGGTATTTTGACTGCAAATGACGCCGATGTCGCGACCTTCCGCGCTATACAATCCCCGCCTCAAACAGGGGTTCGTCGTCGATGACGCGGCGGTAGCCGAAGCGCGACAGGTCGAGGGTCTCGTAGCCGCCGTCGAGCAACAGTTCGGCCATGGCGAGGCCGACGGCGGGGGCCTGCTGGATGCCGTGGCCGGATAGCCCGCAGGCCACGTAAAACCCATCAAGCCCACCGACCCACGGGCCGATGATCAGGTTCTCGTCGAACTGATTGTTTTCGTAGTGGCAGGCCCAGGACTGGCCGCCCTTGAGCGCTTCGAAGGCCGGCACCCGGGCCGCCAGCACGGGCCAGATAACGTCGTCGAAATAGCTCTGATCGACCGTGAAATTGAAGCCCGGCGGCTCATCCGGGTCCGACCGCCCAGCGAGATAGCCCTTGCCCTCGGGCCGGAAATATACGCCGGAAGGGTCGATGGTCTGGGCCAGCGGTTCCAGCTCTTCGCGAATTTCGAAGAAAAATACCTGGCGCCGCAGCGGCACCACCGGCAAGGCCATGCCGGCCATGGCCGCGACCTCGCCGGCGGCGGCGCCCGCGGCGTTGATAACCACGCCGACCGCGCGGTTGTCGCCACCTTTCAAGCGTACACCGGTGACCCCTTCGCCGTCATCGTCAATGCCCACCACTTCGTCGTCCACATAGGTGACGCCCAGGCTTCTGGCCTTGCGGTGGAAACCCTGAACGGCGCCGTGGGGGTCGAACCAGCCGTCCGCTGGGCCGAAGGCGGCGCAATCGAGACCATCGAGGCAAAGCGACGGATAGCGCGCGGCGACAGCGTCGAGTTCAAGCATTTCGACCGGTGCATGGAGGGACCGCTGAATATCCTGGTTGGCCTCGAACAAGGCCCGGTCCTCGGGCCGAAGCAGAAACAGATAGCCCTGTTGGCGCAGACCAATTGACGCCGGCACGCCATCGACCGCCATGAACTCGTCGAAGTCCTGATAAAAATCCAGGCTGTACTGGGACAACAGGATGTTCTCGGGCAGGCTGAACTGTTGGCGGATGCCTCCGAGGGACCGTGGCGAAGTGGCGAACTCGTAGGTCGGGTCGCGCTCGACCACCGTAATCCGGCCGCCTCGACCGTCGGCAGCAAGATGATAGGCAATGCTCGAGCCGATAACGCCGCCACCGATGATGAGAAAGTCGTCCACCGGGTTTCACTCTTCCAGGCTGTCGATGGCGTCCTGGACGGCGTCAAAGTCGGTGCCGCCGGTCGGCAAAACCGCAAGCAGCCTACCCCACAGTTCGCGGGCCTCGTCGGTGTAGCCGGTTTGCGCCGCCGCCAGGCCGAGGTGCCACAGCGCCACCGGGCTATTGCCGTCGAGGGCCAGCAAGCGGCGGAACACCGCCACCGCATCCACTGGCACGGTGGCGCCGGGCGCCGCCGCCTGGGCAATGGCTTCGGCGTATTCCGCGAGCACAACGGGGGTGTCCGGCGCCAGGGCGGCGGCGTGTTCGAAGGCCTCCCGGGCCGCGCCGGCATCGCCGAGCACGCCGTAGGAGCGGCCGAGCTGGCGCCAGCCGGCGAGGTCGTCGGGCTCATCTTCGAGACGCGCCGCCAGGCGGGCGACCATGGACTCGATCATCGCCGCCTGGTCTTCGCTCGACATCTCCTGGGCGGCGGCGATGTCTTCAGCGGTTGGACCGGGCGCCGACGGCCCAGGGCTCAGTTGACCGTCGGCCGCCTCGAATTCGGGCACGGCAACACCGAGGTTTTGCGCCGCCAGTTGGATCTGCTCACGCAGCGCCGGCAGCCACGGGGCGTCGATTGGGGTGACCTCGGCCAGGGCGAGCCAGCCGTCGAGGGCGCTTTGGTAATCGCCGGCCTGGGACTGGCCCAGGGCGAGGTAAAACTGCGCCGCTACCTGGCCAGGGTCGCGCATCAAGGCGGCGACGAATTCCCGCCTGGCGACCGGGGTCACCACGCCGTCGGCGGCGAACACCCGGTGCTCGGCCAGCATGGCGGTAATGTCGGCGTCGTCGGGCGCCAGCCGCGCCGCCTGCTCAAACGCTGTCACCGCCTGATCGTAGCGCACCAGGGCGCCGTAGGAGCGGCCCAGCATGAGCCAGCCTTCGAGGTCGTCGGGCTCGGTCTGTAGGCGCGCGGCAAGGCCGGCGACCATGGCCTCGATATCCATGGCCTCGCCGTCAGCCATGGCCGACGCTTCCTGGGGGCGCTCGGCGAACGGCTGGTCCTCGACGCGCGGCGCGCCGAGGCCGAGATAGATACTGCCGGCGGCCAGCGGCACCAGCACGGTAAGCGCGAAGGCGGCGATGATCGGCCCCTGCCCCCCCGGCCTGGCGGCCTGCGCTGATGGGTCGTCCGCTGGCGCCGCGTCGAGCATGCGGCGCTCGATCTCGGTGCGCGCCGTGGCCTGTTCCGCCGGCCCGATCAGGCCGCGCTCGACATCGCGGTCGAGCTCAAGGAGCTGGTCGCGGTAGATCTCCATGTCGTGCTCGGCCCGCGTCGCCACCGGCCCCTGGCGGCGCAGCAGCGGCGCCACCAGAAGCGCCAGCGCGGCGGCGGTCATCAGCCCGAGTACGACGAACAGCACCATGAATTAGCTGTCGTCGAGCAGGGAATCGAGGCGCCGGCGCTCGTCGTCGTCGAGCGGCGCGGCCTTGTTAACGTGGCGCGACTGGCGGCGCATATAGACCCCGGCGCCAGCAAAGGCGAGCAGCAGCATCGCGGCCGGCCCGAGCCACAGAGCGTAGGTCGCGGCCTTGAACGGCGGCCGCAGCAGCACGAAATCACCGTAGCGCGCGACCACATAGGCGGTGACTTCGCTGTCGCTGTCGCCGGCCAGCAACCGCTCGCGCACCAGGGCCCGCAGATCCTTGGCCAGCCCGGCATTTGAATCGTCGATCGACTGGTTCTGACAAACCAGACAGCGCAGTTCCTTGCTGATTTCCCGGGCCCGTGCCTCGAGTACCGGGTCGGCGAGTTCCTCACCGGCGATCAGCGCTAGCGACGGCACGCTCCACAGGGCGATCAGCAGGACCAGCAATACTCTCATTGCCGAAGGCTTTCGACGATGGGCAGGATGGTGTTTTCCAGATCTTGCGGATAGATCGCGCCGACATGTTTGTAGACGATGTGCCCATTCGCATCGACGATGAAGGTCTCGGGCAGGCCGTAGACCCCCCAATCAATACCGGCGCG
>JAYZAP010000186.1:0-2797 GCA_036339655.1 Pseudomonadota bacterium
CCACATGATCTGCATGTGAATTTCAGCGAGGGCTCCGGTGCGGTCGGTCATGCCGGCCCTCCTGTCTTGCGCGTCAGTATAATGGCCCCGCGCCCATCCACCCGGGCGTCGAACAGCGGCGTCACTACGGTCGTGGTTTCGTCCTCGGTAATCACCGCCGGGCCAGGTATGCGGGCACCGGGAGTCAATGACCCGCGCTGGTAGACCGTTGCCTTGAGATAGGCGCCGCTGGCCGGGTCAAACACCTGACGGCTGCCGTCGGCGGCGGCATCGAACGAGCTGGCGTCGCCGTTGGCAGGCGGCACCGCTTCTGGCGCACTAGCGACGGCGACAATCCAACTGAGGATCTCGATATCGACGCTGGGGATCAGGCGGTCGTAAAGGGTTTGATAGGCACCTTCGAAGACCTTGCGAATCACCGCGTCATCACCGGGCGTGAGTTCCCTTTGGGGAAGTTCGACGGAAATTTCGTGGCCCTGACCGATGTAGCGCATGAAGGCGGTGCGGGTCTCGAGCCGCTCGGCGCCGGGCGCCCCGCGCTCGACGATGGCAAGAGCCTCGGCCTGCATTTCCGCGAGCATGGCGTTGATCGCGCCGATGTCGAGGCCTTCGAGACGCTGGTAGTTGCTGCGCACCACTTCGTAGGCCACGTTTGCCCGCAGGAAACCCACCGCCGAGCCGACCCCCGCATTGACCGGCACCACCACCCGGTCGATATCCAGCTTCTCGGCGATCCGCGCGGCATGAAGCGGCGCCGCCCCGCCGAACGCAACCAAGGTGCGCCCGCCGATGGTCTTGCCGCTTTCTATGGCGTGGACCCGCACCGCGTTGGCCATGTTCTCGTCGACCATCTCGCCGACCCCATAGGCGGCCAGCTCGTCGCTCAGGCCGAGCGGTTCGCCGACAGCGGTGCGCAGGGCTTCGGACGCGGCTGCCGTGTCAAGCTGTAACCGGCCGCCGGAAAAGGCGCTCGCGTCGATCCGCCCCATGACCAGATCCGCGTCGGTCACTGCCGGCGCCACGCCGCCCTGGCCGTAACACGCGGGACCGGGACTAGCCTCGGCACTCTCCGGCCCCACGGCGATGCGTCCGGTCTGGTCGATATGGGCGATCGAACCGCCGCCGGCGCCGATTTCGACCATCTCGATGACCGGAATGCGGATCGGCAGGCCGCTGCCTTTGAGGAAGCGATAGACCCGCGCCACCTCGAAGCTGCGCGCGGTCTGGGGCTTGGCGTCATCGATCAGGCAGATCTTGGCGGTGGTGCCGCCCATGTCGAAGGAAAGTACCTGGTCGAGACCGCCCTGGGCGGCGATGTGGCTGGCGAAGATGGCGCCCCCCGCCGGTCCGGATTCGACCAGCCGCACGGGAAACCGGATGGCGGTCTCCAGGGTGGTCACGCCACCGCCCGATAGCATGACGAACAGGGTGCCGGCGAAGCCGCGATCGCCCAACTGGCTCTCCAGGCCAGTTAGGTAGCGGGCCATGAGGGGCTGCACATAGGCGTTGGCGCAGGCCGTGGAGAAGCGATCGTACTCACGCATTTCCGGTGACACGTCCGACGACAGGGTGATGGCCAGGTCGGGCAACCGCCGGGCCAGAATGTCTTGGGTCCGGCGCTCGTGGTCCGGATTGACGAAGCTGTGCAGAAAGCCAATGGCGGCGCTCTCGACGCCGTCGGAATCGAGCACCGGGACCAGGGCCTCGACCGCGTCCTCGTCGAGCGGCAGCAGCACCGCGCCCCGGGCGTCGAGGCGCTCAGGAATACCGTGGCGGCTGCGGCGCGGCACCAGGGGCGGCGGCTTGTCCATGAACACGTCGTACTGCTCGAAGCGGCTTTCCGTCCCCATTTCAACGGAATCGCGGAAACCCTCGGTGGTAATCAGAGCCGTGACCGCACCTTTGCGCTCGATCAGCGCATTGGTCGCAAGCGTCGTGCCGTGGATGATGAGGTCGATGTTGCCAAGGGTCATGTCGGCCTCTCCGAGGACCGCGGCGACGGCTTCCATGACCCCGTCTTCGGGGGCCGCGGTGGTCAGCACCTTGATGGTGTGGCGCTGGTCGCCGGCTTCCAGGGCGACATCGGTGAAAGTGCCGCCGATATCGACGCCGAGCTGCGCCCGGTACGTTTGCGGTGCTGACATTCGTGAATGCTACTTAATGGTGGCGACCAAGACGCCATCACAATCAGCGCCCGGTGGGTTTGCTTAGTACTCGGCAATGCGTTCGTCGTAAAGGTCATAGAGGCCGCCGATGACATCGTCGAGCTCGCGGCATTCGGCTGATAATTTGCGGGCGTCGTCCCAGCGCTGCCCCCGGTAGGCGTCAAGCATGGCCGCGTGGCTGGTCGCCAGGGCCTAGAAGTCGGAATCGTCGCGGCGAGCCGGCTTGCCCATCAGGGCAAACACGCGGACCGCGTCGTTCTTGCCGTTGACCTTGATCAGGTCGAGCTCGATATAGGCGTAGTCCGGCGCGCGCTCGCGGGTGTTCTCGCCCAACACGATATCGACGCCGTAGGTCTTCGACTGACCTTCCAGGCGCGACACCAGGTTGACGTCGTCGCCCAGCACCGAATAGTCGAAGCGCTGCTCCGAACCTATGTTGCCGACGCAGCACTCGCCGGAATTAAGGCCGATGCCCACGTTGATGGGGATGAAACGCTTGTTCTCGGCCGCCGCTTCGGCCTCGAGGGTGACATTGAGCTTGGCGGTCACGTCCATCATTGCCAGCGCCAACGAACAAGCGTGGCCGGCGTGGTCGTCATCGTCGAGCGGCGCGTTCCAGAAGGCCATGATGC
>JAYZAP010000187.1:0-2263 GCA_036339655.1 Pseudomonadota bacterium
GGAACTCGCCAATCCCGGTGACTATCGCGCCGCGGTCATCAACGGCTGGCCGGTGTTCGTGATTCGCGGCCACGACGGGGTGCTGCGTGGCTTTCACAACGTCTGCCGCCACCGTGCGGCCCAGATCCTGGCCGACGGCGCTGGCGCCTGCAACATGCTGCGTTGTCCCTACCACGCCTGGTCCTACGATCTCGAGGGACGGCTCAAGGCGGTGCCCGATTTCGGCGACGATCCCGATTTTCACAAGGCCGATTACGGCCTGTTTCCGCTCAGGGTCGAGACCTGGAATGGTCTGGTGTTCTTCTGCATCGACAACCACGCCGACGACCTGGTGGCCTGGCTCGGCGACATCCCTTCCCTGTGCGAGCCCTATCCCGGTCCCGCCGATCTCACCTACCACGACAGCTTCACCATCAAGGGCGCGGCCAACTGGAAGACCTATTGCGACAACACGGTGGAGGGCTATCACCTGTCCATGATCCATCCCAGTCTGGCCCAGGCGTTGGTCAAGGACCAGGTCGAGATTAAACCCTACGACCACGGCCGCACGGTCGCCTTCCACGTCAAATACGAGGCCCAGGGCACCACCCTTCGCGGCGCCGACGGCCTGTGGTTCTACCGCTTCCCCGGCTTCCAGGCGGTGCTCGGCGACCGCGGTTTCAAGGCCGAGCGGATCGAGCCGGTGGGTCCGGGCCGATTGCGCACCGACAACTGGAGCTGGTTCGGCGACCTGCCCAAAGCCGAACGGGAGGCGGCCTTCCAATGGGCCCAGGACATCGTCCACGAAGACCTCGGCGTCTGTGAGACCGTGCAGCGCAATCTCGAGGCCGGGGTCTACACCACCGGCGTCCTGTCGCCGGCCCAGGAAAGCAACACCATGCGGTTTCAACAATTGGTTCGAGAGGCCGTAAACGGGGAGTAACACGGTGGAATTAGAAGGCAAGATATGCGTCGTCACCGGCGCCGCCGGCGGTATCGGTGCCGCCATGGCGCGGCGTTTCAAGACAGCCGGCGCCGCCGCCGTGGTGGTCGCCGATATCCAGGCGGAACCATTGCGCGCGGTGGCCGGAGACGTCGGCGGTCTGGCCGTGACCTGCGATGTGACCAAAGAGGCCGACATTGTCGCCCTGGTGGCGGCGGCCGAGGACGCCCATGGCCCGATCGACGTGTTTTGCAGCAACGCCGGCATCGCCCGGCTTGGCGGCGAGGACAGCCCGGACGGCGACTGGCAGCTCAATTGGGAGCTTCACGTCATGGCCCATGTTTATGCCGCCCGGTCGGTGGCCCCAAAGATGGCGGCGCGGGGCAGCGGCTACCTGGTCAACACCGCGTCGGCGGCAGGACTACTGAGCCACATCGACTCGGCGACTTACGCGGTGACCAAGCACGCCGCCGTGGCCTTCGCCGAATGGCTCGCCATCACCTATGGCGACCGCGGCGTGCGGGTCTCGGTGCTGTGCCCTCAGGCGGTTCGCACCGCCATGACCGCGGGCAAGGAAAACGCGGTGGCCAGCGTCGACGGCATGATCGAGGCGGACCAGGTGGCCGACGACGTGGTCGCCGCCATGGCGGCCGACGACTTCCTCATCCTGCCCCACCCGGAGGTCGCCGAATACATTCAACGCAAGGCCGGCGACTACAACCGCTGGCTCGGCGGCATGCGCAAGCTCCGCGCCCGCATGGCTGAAAATGAGTGAGGCGACACCCCTCGGCCGGCTCGAGAATCGCCTACTCGATCCGGCGGTGCGAGCCTCGGCCACGGTTGTCGCCGAGCCGCTCGACGACGACTTCATGGAATTAGGAAGTTCCGGGGGAATTTACGACAAGACCCAGGTCATCGAAGGCCTGAGCCAGGAGGCCGCAGTGGAAAGGAAGGTCACGGACCTTGAGGTGCGCCAACTCACCCCTGACCTGGGACTGGTGACCTATCGCGCCACCCGCCCCAGCGAGCCCCCAGTGCGTAGCTTGCGAAGTTCAATCTGGCGCCGGACCGGCGGCCAGTGGCGCATGCTGTTCCACCAGGGGACACCGATCTAGGACGTGCCGCTGGCATCCATGGGTATCAGGCCTTGGCCGCCATGACATCGACCTCGATGACCATGGCCGGATCGGCTAGGGCGCCGACCAGCACCGCGGTGGCGGCGCATTTGGCATCGCCGAGGTACTCCGCCCGGCACTTGCGGTTGGTCACGAAGTCGTCCGGGTTGAGCAGGTAGATGGTCAGCTTGACCAGGTCCTCGGGACCAATGTCGGCAGCGGCCAG
>JAYZAP010000188.1:0-6773 GCA_036339655.1 Pseudomonadota bacterium
CACCACCTCGGCACCGATCTTGGCGGCTTCCAGGGCGGTGGCCATACCGGCCGGGCCGCCGCCTACCACGGCGACATCGGCGAACAGGTACTGCTTGTCGTAATAGCCGTGGCCGGCCTCCTGGTTGACTGTGCCGAGGCCGGCGAGGCGGCGGATGACCTTCTCCCAGAACGGCCACAGGAATTTGGGTCGGTAGAACGCCTTATAATAGAAGCCGACCGGCAGGAAGCGACTGAACCGGCCGATCCAGGTGGCGTGGTCGCCGTCGAGGCTGCCGAAGACGTTCTGGGCGGTCACCGCCATGCCCGGCTCGATGGCCCGGCGGTCGGCCAGAACGTTGGTCTCGTCGCCGATCTGCACCAGGGTGTTGGCATCCTGGCCAGCGGCGGTCAGCACGCCCCTAGGGCGGTGGTATTTGAACGACCGCGACAGCATGGAGACGCCGTTGGCGAGCAGGGCCGAAGCTATGGTGTCGCCAGCGAACCCGGTGTAGCGCTTTCCGTCGAACGAGAACTCGACGGTCTGGTCGCGGTCAATGAGGGCGCCAGCCGGCGCGTCGAGGCGGCCCGATATCACGATTCAGCCTCGTCGTCATCGCTGGCCGGTGGGGCCGGGAAGGCCATGCGCTGGTTGAACACCTCGTCGGCCGGGTAGGTGCGGATGAACTGGTCGGTCACGGTGTCGCGCTCGGCGATAATCCAGTAGGCGGTGGGGGCGTGGTACCACCACTCGCGGACCACCCCGGCGGTGTTGTTCTCCATGAACACATAATCGGCCCATTCAGCGTTTGTCGTGGTGTGGGGCTCGGGATGCATGACGACTTCGCCGCCGTAGACGAACTCGGAGATGTTGCGCGGGCCGTTGAGCGGGCAGTCAATAGTTTTCATCGGCTTCGTGCCCTCAATGTCCCACCGAGGCGGCGCCCTTTTCGCCGACCAGGTGGAACTCGTTGAAGCGCTCGAGGCGGAACGGCGCGATAAGGTCTGGCACCCGGCCGGTGGCGATAAGCTCAGCCATGCGGTTGCCGACCACCGGGGTCGCCTTGAAGCCCCAGGTGCCCCAGCCGGAATCGATGTAGTAGTTCTCGACCGGAGTCAGGCCCATGATCGGGCTGAAGTCCGGCGTCATGTCGGTCATGCCGGCCCACTGGCGCAGCAGCTTGACCTCGCCGAGGTAGGGAAACAGCTCGAGCATGTGGGCCATCAGCCCTTCCTTGAACTCAAGGCTCGAGCGCGTCGAATATAGCTGATAGGGGTCAGTCGAGCCGCCCATGACCAGCTCGCCCCGGGGGCTCTGCGAAATGTAGACGTGCAGGCTGCCCGATACCACGATGGCGTCGAGGAAGGGTTTCAGCGGCTGGGAGACGCAGGCCTGTAGCGGCACCGTGCGGATCGGCACCTTGAAGCCGGCCATCTTGGTCAGCAGCGAGGTCGAGCCGGCCACCGCCTGGACCGCCTTGTTGCAGTGAATGGTGCCGCGGTCGGTTTCGACCCCGATCAGCCGGCCGTTTTCTACCAGAATGTCGATGACTTTGGTCTGCTGGTGGATTTCCACCCCCTCGCGGCTGGCCACCCCTCCGTAGCCCCAGGCCACCGCGTCATGGCGCGCGATCGAGCCCGGCGCATGATACAGCGCCCCGAGAATTGGGTAACGCACGTCCTCGGACATGTTCAGCTGGGGCACCATGCGGGCGAGCTCGTCGCGTAGCACCAGTTCCGAATTGACCCCCATGTGCTTGTTGACCTCGGCGCGCCAGCGCATGGTGCGGATCGCCGCGTCGGTGTGGGCCAGGGTGTAGTGGCCGCGCTCGGAATACATGATGTTGTAGTCAAATTCCTGGCTCAGATCCTGATACAGCCGGATCGACTCGTCATAGAAGGCGACACCTTCCGGGGTCAGGTAGTTGGAGCGGATAATCGCCGTGTTGCGCCCGGTGTTGCCGCCGCCGATCCAGCCCTGTTCGAGCACCGCCACGTCGGTGATGCCGTGTTTGGTGGCGAGATAGTAGGCGGTCGCCAGGCCGTGGCCGCCACCACCGATGATGACCACGTCGTAGCTCTTCTTGAGCTCCCCCGGCACGGCGAAGTGGCGCTTCGCCGGGTGCATTTTCGAGAACCCGTATTTCAGCAGGCCGAACGGCATGATGGTGTCCTGTCGTCCCCTGGGAAATCCCCCGGCCGCCCCGGCCAGCCTCCCCACAGCGCGCCGAACCTAGCTCAAGGTTTACCCCGAGGCAACAAACTTGCATGGTGTTTGGGGTGATTGTTTTGGCCCCGGTTGACTGGGTCACGGCGCGCAGTGGGAATGGACGCGCTAGGTCCGTCGATCAACGGTGCCGGCATCTCGTTCCAGAAGAGGTTGCCAGCAGGAATGTTGTTCTAATTCGCTTCGATTGTACCGGAAAGTTGGCGCGTCCGGCTTTCCGGTATGGGTCTTGCCCGGCGGCGTGCGTGGCGTCGCGGTTGGCGCCGGATCACTCCCGGTCAGTATGGTCTTTCGACTTTGATGACGGAATTGGCCGTTGGGGTTCGGGACGATCAGCCAGTATTTGGTTGAGGACGCTCTCGGTCTCGCCGCCCGGGTGTAAGACGCCGTCGGGTTTAAAGCGGTTGGCCATTTGAAAACGCCTAACACTGTGGTCGAGGGCCATATCGGAAAATTTCGTCGAGCCGAAGTTGGTCGCCGCGGGAAAGCCCACATCCAAAAGGATCTTCCTGGCAATAATTGCATCATGAGGATTGGCCTCCGCGCCGCCGGCAAGCCTGGATTTCAAGCGAAAGGGGGGAGGTGGAAGCATTCGGTTTTCCTAGGTTGGGCGAAGGCCGAGGGGATAAGCCCGGCCGACGCCTGGATTAATCACATGTTCCGAGCACGCATAAACACCTCTCGGAACGTTGTCTACTCAACACCATAAATTGATCGAGAGGTCTTTATTGGAATGGCTCTATTAAAGACCGATGAGCGGTGGAAAAGTCTCATATATTACAAACTTATTCCTATCCAGTATTATTAATATTTTAAAAATAAACGATGTAGTAGAATATTTAAGTTCGTTAATTACAATTTATTGGCCCAGAATTTTTATGCATAAATTCGAAATTTATATTCATGAGATATTCCATGATCAAATTGCAACGTTCAAGGAATTTCTGCGACTAACTCATTATTCCGATCGCCGTCCTCAGACCGGCCTGCCGTGAAATGAGTCCCCATCACCCCGGGTTGGTATAAGGTCTTGTCAGACAACAGGTATTGGTGTCCGGGAGGGTTCTGTCATGGCGTCGCGCGCCTGCGAGCAGAAGACCGAGTTGATCGTTGCGGTGGCCGGCGAGATTCACCGCCGCCTGCCCAAGGCCCAGGCCCGCAAGCTCGACGGGTTCGCGCGCCGCTATTACGGCGACGTGGCGCCCGAGGACCTCACCGAGTTCAACGCCGAAACCCTGTACGGCGAGGTCCTGTCGGTGTGGCGGTTTGCCCAAAGGCGCAAGGCCGGGGAACCGCGCATCCGGGTCTATAACCCGCGCCACGAGGAGCACGGCTGGCAGTCGACCCACACGGTGGTGGAAATCATCAACGACGACATGCCGTTTCTGGTGGATTCCGTGGCCTCGGCGCTCAATCGCCCGGACCTGCTGGCGCCGGACACCAGTCTTGATCAGGAAGGCGGCCGCCAGGGCGTGGCCGGTGCGCTCACGGTTCATCTTCTGATTCATCCCATCCTGCGAGTGCGGCGCGACGGCACCGGTAAGCTGGTCGAGGTGCTTGGCGACGACGCCCCCGGGTCCGACGACGACTCCGACGATGTTATCAGCGAATCGATTCTTCACGTGGAAGTCAGCCAGCAGTCGTCCCAGGCGGCGCTCGACGGCATTCGCCATGGCCTCGCCCGGGTGCTCGAGGACATCCGCGCCGCGGTCGAAGACTGGCGCCCGACCCTGGCCAAAATCGGCCAGATTGTCGCCGGCCTCGATAGCCCGCCGCCGGGTCTGGCCAAGGACGAGGTCACTGAGACCAAGGCTTTCCTTACCTGGATTCGCGACAACCACTTCACCTTCCTGGGCTATCGCGGCTACTGCCTGGAGCGCGAGGGCGAGCGCCACTACCTGCGTATCGACGAGAATTCGGGCCTCGGCGTGCTGCGCAAGGTGCTACCCGGTTCAGTAAAGCGTTCCAAAACGGCGATGACCCGCGCCGCCAGCCGCTTCGCCCGGCGCAAGCAGTTGCTCATCATCACCAAGGCCAACACCCGAGCGACGGTGCATCGCCCGGTATACATGGACTATGTCGGCGTCCGCACCTTCGACAAACGCGGCAAGGTGACCGGCGAGCACCGCTTCCTCGGACTGTTTACCTCGGCCGCCTATAACCGCAATCCTCGCTACATTCCCATGCTGCGCGACAAGGTGGCCAAGATAATCGAGCGCTCGCCGTTCGGCGCCGGCAGTCATAACGGCAAGGCGCTGCGCAACATTCTCGACACCTACCCGCGCGACGAGCTGTTCCAGACCGACAGTGACGAGCTCTACGACATCAGCCACGGTATCCTTCACCTCGAGGAGCGCCAGCGCATCCGCCTGTTCATGCGCCGCGACGACTACGCCCGGTTCTTCTCCTGCCTGGTCTACGTACCGCGCGAACGCTACAACACCGACTTGCGTATGCGCATGCAGGCGGTGCTGCTCAAGGACCTGGGCGGCGCCTCGGCGGAGTTCACCGCCCAGGTCTCCGAAGCGGTGATGGCGCGGCTCCACTTCATCGTCCATACCCCCGGGGGCAAGGGCGAGACTGGCGAGGACGCCGGCGCCCGCCGCGAGACTGATACGGAAGCCATCGAGCGGCGCCTGGTCGAGACCACGCGAGTATGGACCGACGACCTCAAGGACGCCTGCGTCGAGTGCTGGGGCGAGGCCGACGGCATGGCCCACTACCACCGCTACCAGGACGCGTTCCCGGCATCCTACACCGCCGATTCGGGGGCCCAGACGGCGGTCGCCGACATCCATAAGATTGAATCCCTGGGCGCCGCTGGCAGCCTGGCCATGAACCTCTATGCCCGCCTCGACGCGGCCGAGGGGACGCTCCATTTCAAGGTCTACCACCCGACCGACCCGGTACCGCTGTCGGACATCCTGCCCATGTTGGAGAACATGGGCCTCAAAGTTATCGAGGAGACGCCTTACCGCATTGAGCCACGGGACTCGGAAGGCGGCTACTGGATTCATGACTTCGGCATGACCAGTGAGGGCGACACCGACGTCGACGTGACCGACGTGAAGCAGCGCTTTCAGGACGCCTTCGCGCGGATCTGGTCGGGCGAGGCCGAGAACGACGGCTTCAACCGGCTGGCTCTCAGCGCCGGCCTGACCTGGCGTCAGGTCAATATCATGCGCGCCTACAGCAAGTTCCGGCTGCAGGCGTGGAAGGCGTTCAGCCAGCCCTACATGGAAGAGACCCTGGGCAAGTACCCGGTGCTGACGGCCATGCTGATCGAGCTGTGCGCCGCCCGTTTCGACCCGGACCTTAAGAAAGGCCGGGCCAAGGCGGTGGCCGACCTCAGCCAACGAATCGCCGTCGCCGTCGACGTCATCGCCAGCCGCGATGAAGACCGTATCATGCGGCGTTTCCATGTGCTCATCGGCTCGACGCTCAGGACCAACTACTATCAGACCGACGCAGCCGGCGACGCCAAACCGTACCTCGTGTTCAAGCTCGCATCCCGGGCTATCGGCGAGTTGCCGCTGCCGCGGCCCTGGGTCGAGGTCTTCGTCTACTCGCCGCGCTTTGAGGCGGTTCATCTGCGAGGCGGCGCGGTCGCCCGCGGCGGCCTGCGTTGGTCCGACCGGCGCGAGGATTTCCGCACCGAGGTGCTCGGTCTGATGAAGGCCCAGATGGTCAAGAACGCGGTCATCGTGCCGGTCGGGGCCAAGGGCGGGTTCTACGTCAAACACCAGTTCCGCGCCAACCAGCGCGAGGCCCGGTTGGAAGAAGGCATCGCCTGCTACAAGAACTTCATTTCCGGCCTGCTCGACATCACCGACAATCTGGTCGACGGCAAGGTGGTGCCGCCAACCGACGTGGTCCGCCACGACGGTGACGACCCCTATCTGGTGGTCGCCGCCGACAAGGGCACGGCGACGTTCTCCGACTTCGCCAACGAGGTCTCGATCGACTACGGCTTCTGGCTCGGCGACGCCTTCGCCAGCGGCGGCTCGGAAGGCTACGACCACAAGGCCATGGGCATCACCGCCAAGGGCGCCTGGGAATCGGTCAAACGCCACTTCCGCGAGCTTGACACCGACATCCAGACCACCGACTTCACCTGTATAGGCATCGGCGACATGGCCGGCGATGTATTCGGCAACGGCATGCTGTTGTCGCGCCACATCCGGCTGCTCGGCGCCTTCAACCACCTGCATATCTTCATCGATCCCGATCCCCATGCGGCCAAGAGCTTCAAGGAGCGCCAGCGGCTATTCGAGAAACCGCGGAGCTCGTGGGCCGATTACAACACCACGCTGATTTCCAAGGGCGGCGGCATCTTCGAGCGCCAGGCCAAGTCGATCAAGCTGACGCCCGAGATCAAGGCGGTCCTGGAAATCGAGGCCGACGACGTGACCCCCATCGAATTGATCGATGCCATGCTGCGGGCGCCGGTCGATTTGCTGTGGAACGGCGGTATCGGCACCTATGTGAAGGCCCGCGACGAAAGCCACGCCGAAGTCGGCGATCGCGACAACGACGAGCTTCGGGTCAACGGCGTGGATCTGCGCTGC
>JAYZAP010000189.1:0-3941 GCA_036339655.1 Pseudomonadota bacterium
CGGCAATACTGACGCCGACATTGTTGTGCAGGATGTCGATCCGTCCCCAACGCTCGTGGGCGGCGGCGATCGCGGCGACCAGGGTGTTCTCTTTGGTCACGTCGGCCTCGAAGGCGAGGCAGGTGCCCCCTTGATCGGCGATCATCTCCGCCGTTTCCCCAGCCGAAGCCAAGTTCCGGTCGACGGCCAGGACCTTGGCGCCCTCGCGGGCGAACAACACGGCGGTGGCGCGGCCGTTGCCAATGGTCGCGCCAGGACTCTGACCAGCTCCGATTACGATCGCGATTTTGCCGTCGAGCCGCATCACCGTCCCGTCCTCACGTCTGCGGTTCTGGTAAGGGAAATTCGTCGAGATAGGACAAATACTCGTCTTCCACGTCGATCGACATGGTCGCGAGCAGCCGCACGACGCCATTGTAGAACGCGATCGTCAGGACCAGGTCCATAAGACATTCCTCATCGAGGCCTTGGCGCAATTCGGCGAAGGTCTGATCTGACGCAGCCAGGTCCCGCGTCATCTCCCGTGCCGCCCTTAGGACCACCTTCGCGAGGGGTTCCAGGTTGCTTGGCTGACCGGCGCATTCCGATTCCATAGCCCGAATGTCGGCGTCCGATATGCCGAAATAGCGACCGATCTTGTCGTGGTGCGAGTACTCGTAGGGCGAGCGGGTCATATAGCCGACCTGGAGGATCGCCAGCTCCCGAAGCCGCGGGTCAAGCCGGCTCTGGTGCCGGATGAAGCAGCCCAACTGGGTGAAGCTGCGCGCGCCATTGGGGCTGTACGCCAGGATGCGATCAAGGTTGATGTTGCGGGCCAGCACGTCCTGGTCCTCCGGCGCCAGGTCGGCCTTATCGAGATAGGGTAGTCGCGCCATCAGATGAGTCCTCCTTGTCGCTATAATGCAGCCGTGCCCCGCGCTGGCCCTGTCAGGGTCGCGCCGCCGTCGACCACCAGGGTCTGGCCGGTAATGTAGCGGGAGTGGTCGGACATCAGGAATCGCACCGCCATGCCGATATCCCATCCGGTCCCTTCGATACCGAGCACCGAGGCGCGACGCCGCTGATCCCGCGCCGCCTCGCTCATGCCGTCCGCAAAGACCATCGGCGTGTACATTGGACCGGGTGCGATAGCGTTGACGCGGATGCCGTCGCCGCCGTGATCAACCGCCATCGCCCGGGTCAGCGCGATCACCGCGCCCTTGGACGTCGAATAAGCCGTCAGGCCGCGCGGCCTGAGCGCGGAGATTGAGGAGACATTGACGATGGCGCCGCCGCCGCTGCTCTCGATCATCGCCGGGATGGCGTATTTCGAGGCCAGGAACATGGTCTCGACATTGACCTGCATGATCCGCCGCCAGACTTCGGGGTCCTCGTCGACGACGCTGCCCCGGCCGCCCATGCCAACATTGTTGTCGAGGAAATCGAGCCGGCCGAACTGCTCCCAGGTCGAATCCACCATGGCGCGGCACTGTTCTTCGTCGGTCACATCCACCGCCAGCGCCTCGGCAGTCCCACCCTCTGCACGGATCATCGCGACGGTCCGTTCGGCGGCATCGAGCAGCCGATCAATGACCATAACTCGGGTTCCGGCGCGGGCCAGCAGCATGGCCGCCGCCCGCCCGTTGCCGATGCCGTCGTCGGCTGCCCCACCGCCTGTGACGATGGCAACCTTGCCCGCCAGGCCTGAGTCGTCATCGGGGATTGCTGTATTGCTCATCATCTCACCTCACGGCAGGCTGGGGTGCTGTTACAATGATTGAATCGGCCAACATGATTTTCCTTCGTCATTCATCGCACGAACGCACGCACGATCTTTCCCCAGCCTCGCTCCCACTAGTCTGACCTTGTCATCTCAGCAGCCCAATGCAAGGTTTGCGGCAAGTGAAATTGCTCGGGTACGGCAATTATCTGTGCGATGCTGTTATCGCCATTTGGGCGAGGCCTACTCTTTGACTTTGGATTTGTTCAGTTCAGTAGCCGCCAATCACTATATCGCCGATCAATGATTTCTGCAGTCGCAGGGAGGCTCGAAGCTTCGAAAAACAGTTTATCCGCCATCATCGGCGCGACCACCGCGCGGATGCCAGTGTCCGCATAGGCTTGGGCCACCGACTCCATGCCTTCGGTAGTAGGCAGCGGGAGCTCGAAAGAAAGATCGTAGCAGGCGGTGCAGCCCTTGGTGATCATGTCGGCGGCGTTGAGCTGGACCGCCAGATACTTGTCGCTGTGAATGCGGCTACCCTTGGTCCACGGCCCGGCGTTGAGCAGCAGCTCAAGCGTCCAGCGGTCACCCATGCCCTTGGCCAGGGCGCCGTGGCCGTGGGTGTGGGAATTGATCAGGCCGGGCATGATGAGACGCTGCGCGGCGTCGACTTCTCTGGCGTCCTCGGGCGCCGCCATGCCGGCAGCGCCGATCTCACGAATGACGTTGCCCTCGATCAGAATGTCCGAGTAGTCCGACCGATGGCCGGCAATGTCGAGCAGTCGTCCGCTACGGACGGCCTGAAAACGCGGTGCGGGCATAAACCGGACCCTATAAGTCGCTGGGCATTGAGATTCATGGTCGCCCGGTCACAGTCGGCGTGGTCGAAAAGCACGCCGTAGCGGGATCGAGCGGCGGCAGTCTGGTCATGGCATGGTCCTTCGTTCCATTGCTGCGAACCATCGCGGTTGCGATCTCGCGTTGCTCAGGATTGCGCCCCGCTCCCTACGTTCTCCGCCACCAAGCACATGATCTCGAACATCATCTGAACCCCGTTGAGCCCGGTTGTTCCAGAAGGATCCCAAGGTGGAGAGACCTCCACGAGGTCACCGGCCACGATGTTCAAGCCCCGCAGTCCCCGCAGCATTTGCATGGCCTCGAAGGTATTGAAGCCACCAACCTCGGGTGTGCCGGTGCCCGGCGCATAGACCGGGTCCATGCCGTCCACGTCGAAGCTCACGTAAGTCGGGCCGTCACCGGCCACGTCCCGCGCCTTCTCGATGACCGCCGGTATTCCCATCTCATAAAGCTCCTCGATGTGAATGACAGTCATGCCCGATTCGTAGCTGAAAGCCCATTGCGGCTCGGCCGGACCTCGGATGCCGATTTGAATGGTGCGTTTGGGATCCAAGGCGCCTTCCTCAACCGCAATGCGAAACGGTCCGCCGTGATGGTTTCGGTGCCCGAAGAGCTCGGCCGCGGTGTCGCAATGGGCATCGAAGTGAATCAGCCCGACCGGCTCTCCGGTGTGTTCCGCCATCGCTTTCATGATGGGCCAGGTAATCGCGTGGTCACCACCCGCGGTGACCGGCGCAATACCCGCCGCGAACACAGTGTCGTAAAACGCCTTGATGTCGTCGATGGCGGCGTTCAACTCGTAGGGGTGCTCGATAAACACATCCCCGAGGTCGGCTATATTAGCCAGGTCATAAGGACGCACCCCGGTTTGATGGTTCATAAGCCCCATCAACGTCGATTGATCACGAAGATGACGCGGTCCGTGACGCGCACCCGGGCGGTTGGTTACTGCGCCGTCGAACGGCACGCCCATAAGACCAACCTCGATTCCGTCCCACTGCTCGGCTTCCTCGAGCAAAGGGCGGCGCATGAAGGTGGCTACCCCTGAGTAGCGCGGGCGGTACTTGTCTCCCCAGGCTTTGCGCCGCTCGTCCGAGACACCGGTTTGTTCGTCACTCATTGGTTATCTTCCTCGTATATTCCAGAGTTATGCGGAACCTGCGATCCGCACATGGTACGTTTTACGAGGTATGAGTCCAGAGCGGAGGGGATCACCTTTTTTTGTCTGATAATACCCCGGTCAAATCAGGGTAGGAGTTGCCAAAGCACAATGACCGACGTCCCTGATTTCAAGCGGCTGACCTCCACGCCGATCCGCCGCGCGCTATCCCCAGGTCTTTGCCGTCTCCCTGCACAGCTCTTTTGCCGGCGAGATGTTCCG
>JAYZAP010000190.1:0-9678 GCA_036339655.1 Pseudomonadota bacterium
CTGTTACGACCGGGCGCGGGCCATCCTGGAGGACAATATCGACGGGTTGCACACCCTGGCCAAGGCGCTCATCGAGTATGAGACCCTGACCGGTGAGGAGATCGTCGCCCTGCTCAAGGGCGAGGAAATTGTTCGTCCCGACATGGAAGAGCCGCCCGAGGATTCCGGCAAGCGCTCGTCGGTGCCGTCGAGCGGCGGCAAGGGGCCGGCTGGCAACCTCGAGCCGGAACCCCAGCCCGGTTCCTGACCCTCACGCGCGACATCGTAGCATGACCGACTGGCGTCGAAGCTCCGCCTTGCCGCGGGACTTCTCTCGTGAGGAGCGGGTCTATATGCGCCCGACCGGCCTGCTGTCCGGCGATATCGCCAACGCGGCAGTCGAGGCCGGCGCCGCGCGCCGTCTGGCCGGCGGGCGTTTTGCGTTTTCCGCCTGCGAAGTATTGCTTCGCGAGCCCCAGGTGGTCACCGCCACAATCGCGCCGGTCGGTGAGGTCGCCGAGTGGGCCGATGACCGAGCCATCCGGTTGCTTGAAAACCTTGAGGCGCCGCGGCCGCCCATGGCCGGTGTCGCCATGGACCGGCCGGCGATCATGGGGGTGATCAATGTCACGCCGGACAGTTTCTCCGATGGTGGCGACAACGCCGAGGAGGCGGTGGCCATCGCCCAGGGCCGGGCCATGGTCGAGGCCGGCGCCGCGATCCTCGACATCGGCGGCGAGTCGACCCGGCCCGGTTCCGACGCGGTTGACGACGCGACTGAACTGGCCCGTGTGGTGCCAGTGGTGCGCGGGCTCGCCGATGTCGGTGTGCCCCTGTCCATCGACAGCCGCCGCGCCCAGATCATGGCCGCCGCCCTTGACGCCGGGGCCACGGTGGTCAACGACGTCAGCGCCCTGACTTACGATGATGCCTCCCTCGGAACGGTCGCCGCCAGCGGCGCGCCGGTGGTGCTCATGCACACCCAGGGCGACCCCAAGACCATGCAGCGGGACCCGACCTACGACTGCGCGCCGCTCGACGTCTACGACTACCTGGAGGGCCGCATCGTGGCCTGCTTGGCGGCCGGTATCGAGCGCGGCCGCATGGTCATCGACCCGGGCATCGGCTTCGGCAAGTCGCCGACCGGCCACAACATCGAAATCCTCCAGCGCCTCGGCCTGTTCCACGGCCTCGGCTGCCCGTTGCTGCTCGGCGTGTCGCGCAAGAGCTTCATCGGCCGTCTGGCTGGTATCGAGGCGCCCAAGGACCGTCTCGCCGGCAGCCTCGCCGCCGGTCTCGCCACCCTTGACCAGGGCGTCCAAATCCTCCGCGTCCACGACGTCGCCGAGACCGCCCAGGCGGTCGCCGTCTGGGACGCGCTGACGGCGTCGCATGCGAATACAGGTGGATGACACGGGCTATCTTCTTTTATTGAAACGTTTTATTATGGGGTCGCCGTGAATTCTTTGGGGACGGCTTGGTTATGATGCGTAAATACTTTGGAACCGACGGCATCCGGGGGACCGCCAACAGCGGGCCGATGACCGCCGAGATCGCGTTGCGGGTTGGTCTCGCGGCGGGCCGCCACTTCACCCGCGGGTCGCACCGCCATCGCGTGGTTATTGGCAAGGACACTCGGCTGTCCGGTTATATGATCGAACCGGCACTCACCGCCGGCTTCATTTCCATGGGGCTCAACGTAACCCTGGTGGGGCCGTTGCCGACCCCCGCCGTGGCCATGTTGACGCGCTCGCTGCGAGCCGATCTCGGGGTCATGATTTCGGCTTCCCACAATCCCTACGAGGACAACGGCATCAAGCTGTTCGGCCCCGACGGCTACAAACTGTCGGACGAAATCGAGACCGAAATCGAGACCCGTATGGCCGCCGACATGTCCGCCGATCTGGCGCCGTCGGCCAGTCTCGGGCGCGCCATGCGCCTCGACGACGCCCAGGGCCGCTATATCGAATTCGTCAAGGCGACCTTCCCCAAGAAGCTCAGTCTCGAAGGTCTCAAGGTGGTGGTCGACTGCGCCAATGGCGCCGCCTACCGGGTGGCACCCACGGTGCTGTGGGAACTCGGGGCCGACGTGGTGCCCCTCGGCGTCGAGCCCGATGGCTTCAATATCAACCGCGACTGCGGCTCGATAGCCAGCGATTTCATGCGCGAACAGGTGGTCGCTCACAAGGCTGACATTGGCATCGCGCTTGATGGTGATGCCGACCGGCTGGTGGTTGCCGACGAGCAGGGCGCCTTGGTCGACGGCGACCAGATTATGGCCTTGGTCGCCCGCTATTGGCACGATAACGGCTTGCTGCGGGGTGGCGGCGTGGTCGGCACGGTGATGTCCAATCTTGGCCTTGAACATTTTCTCGGCGGCCTCGGCCTGGCCCTGACCCGGGCGCCGGTAGGCGACCGTTACGTGGTTGAGCACATGCGCCAAACGGGGATCAATCTCGGCGGCGAGCAGTCGGGCCATATCGTGCTCAGCGACTTCGCCACCACCGGCGATGGCCTCATGGCGGCGTTGCAGTGCTTGGCTGTCCTGGCCGAGACCGGCGCGTCGGCGAGCGAGGCGACGGGCTTGTTCGAGCCAA
The DNA here is from genome assembly GCA_036339655.1 of Pseudomonadota bacterium. Taxonomy (GTDB): domain Bacteria; phylum Pseudomonadota; class Alphaproteobacteria; order JAAXGF01; family JAAXGF01; genus JAYZAP01. The sequence continues at coordinate 2,577 of JAYZAP010000190.1, forward strand.
TGCCGCAACTTTTGAAAAGCGTGCGCTTCGCCGGCGACTCGCCACTCGAGACCGAGCCGGTGCGGAGCGCCATCGCCGACGGCGAGAACCGCCTGGGCAACGCGGGTCGCGTGCTGGTGCGCAAATCCGGTACCGAGCCGGTGGTCCGCGTCATGGCCGAAGGCGAGGATGAACCCCTGGTGCGCCAGGTGGTGGACCATATCGTCGAGACCATCGAATCCTGCGTCGCGGCGGCCTGACGACGAATCCCCCCTGTTGAACTTGTAGGCGGTGTGGGCGCGCCATAGATTCCGCCCAGGAGGTGGCGTGATGGATGCGCTCTATTTTGACGATTTCAAGCCCGGCGACCGGTTCGAATCCGCCGGCAAGACCCTGTCCGAAGCGGAGATACTCGACTTCGCCTGGCGCTACGATCCCCAGTCGATCCATTCGGACAAGGTGGCGGCCGAGGCCAGCCCCTATGGCGGCCTCATCGCCAGCGGCTTCCAGACCCTGGTGACCGGATTTCGCTTGATCTGGCAGACCAACGTGCTCGACGCCGCCAGCCTCGGCTCGCCGGGCATGGAATATCTCAAATGGACCCACCCGGTGCGTCCCGGTGACACCTTGCACACGGTCATCGAAATTCTCGATTCGCGGCCCTCGTCATCGAAACCCGACCGCGGCGTTTGCCGCATTCGCTGGGATACCTTCAATCAGCACGATGAACTCGTATTATCTCTGATCGCGGTTCATATTCTCGCCCGCCGGCTCGACGAACAGCCCGGAGACGGATCATGAAGATTCCCATTTTCCAGATTGACGCCTTCACCAGCCAGGTGTTCGGCGGCAATCCGGCGGCCATATGCCCGCTGGATACCTGGCCCGACGACGCCACCATGCAGGCCATCGCGGCCGAGAACAACGTCTCGGAGACGGCGTTTTTCATGGAGGCCGGCGACTACTACGATCTGCGTTGGTTCACGCCGCTGGCCGAGGTCGACCTCTGTGGTCACGCCACCCTGGCGACGGCGCACCTTTTGTTCAGCGAGCTGGAGATCGGCGGCCAGGTCGTGCATTTCGAGACCCGCAGCGGCCGCCTCTCGGTCAGCCGCGACGGCGATTCCCTGGTCATGAACTTCCCGTCCCAGCCGCCCGAGCCCTGCAACGTACCCGATGACCTGGTGCCGGCGCTGGGCGTCGAGCCCGTGGAAATTCTGGCGGACGCTGATTATTTCGTTGTCCTGGCCAGTGAGGACGAAGTGCGGGCGGCGGCGCCCGACATCGTACGACTGCGCGGTCTCGACCGGCGCGGGGTTATCATCACCGCAGCCGGTAGCGAGGTCGATTTCGTGTCGCGGTTTTTCGCCCCCAAGTTGGGAATCGACGAGGACCCGGTCACCGGCTCTGCCCATTGCGAGCTGACGCCCTATTGGTCCAAGCACCTGGGCAAGACCGTGATGACCGCCCATCAGGTTTCGGCCCGGGGCGGCGAGCTGTTTTGCGAGGATCAGGGCGAACGGGTGCTTATTTCGGGTCGCGCGGTGAAATACATGGAAGGCCTTATCGAAATCTAATTTGGCCATGAAACCAAACGTTCGTCCCGCCAATCCGAATTTTTCCTCGGGCCCCTGCACCAAGCGTCCCGGCTGGAGCCCGGCCGTGCTCGACAATGCCCTGGTCGGACGCTCCCACCGCGCGGCGCCGGGCAAGGCCAAGCTCGGCGAGGTCATCGAGCGCAGCCGCGCATTGCTCGGCCTGCCCGACGACTACCGGCTTGCCATTGTCCCGGCCTCGGACACGGGGGCCATGGAAATCGCCCTGTGGAACCTGCTCGGCCCCCGTGGCGTCGACCTGCTGGCCTGGGAGAGTTTCGGGGCCGACTGGGTAACCGATACGGTCGACCAGTTGCGCATCGACGATAGCCGCGTAATCAGCGCCGATTATGGCGATCTGCCCGACCTCGGCCGAGTCGATTTCGCGCGCGACGTGGTCTTCGTGTGGAACGGCACCACGTCCGGCGTGCGGGTTCCCCACGGTGACTGGATTGCCCGCGACCGCGCTGGCCTGACGATCTGTGACGCCACCTCGGCGGTATTCGCCATGGACCTGCCGTGGGACCGCATCGATGTGGCTACATATTCCTGGCAGAAGGTGCTCGGCGGCGAGGGCGCCCATGGCATGCTGGTCCTGTCGCCCCGTGCCGTCGAACGTATCGAGGGTCATCGGCCGGCCTGGCCCCTGCCCAAGCTGTTTCGCCTCGCCAAGGATGGTACGGTCAATGCTGGCGTGTTCCGCGGCGAGACCCTCAACACGCCGTCCATGCTGTGTGTCGAGGATGCCCTAGACTCCCTGGCTTGGGCCGAGTCCGTGGGCGGGCTTGGAGGCTTGATTGCCCGGTCCGAGACCAATCTGGCGGCCATCGCCGCGTGGGTCGACGGCAGCGCCTGGGCCCGGTTCCTCGCCCGCGACCCGGCGACCCGGTCCTGCACCTCGATCTGCCTATCACTGGACTCGCCGTGGTTTCGCGGCCTAGCCACGGACGACCAGGCGGCGGCGGTCAAGCGCCTGGTGGCGCTGCTCGACGGCGAGGGCGTTGCCCATGACATCGGCGCCTACCGCGCGGCCCCGCCGGGCCTGCGCATCTGGGGCGGGTCGACCGTGGAAACCAGCGATATCAAGGCGCTTTTGCCGTGGCTCGATTGGGCCTATGACAGGGTTGTCGAAGGGAACCCGTGATGCTCAAGGTATTGGTGGCCGACAAGGTCAGCCCGTCGGCGATCGACGTGTTTCGCGCCAACGGCATCGACGCCACCGTCGAGACCGGGCTGGCGGAACAGGCGCTGACAGAATCGGTGCTCGAAAAAGTCCGCGCCATCGACGGCATAACGCAAGCCAAGGCGCTTAGTTTCTGATTTCCGCCATTTGCGGGCAACGCGTGCTTGGCTGCGCTGCCGGCTGTGATAAACTCCGGTCGTAACAACGGAGTGGGGTTTTGCCGCAAGGCGTCACCGTTGCTGAATTCATGACAACGCGCGATTAGTGAACCTGGGAACCGGTCCAGGCTAGTGGTGTGTGGCGTGGCGCGCGTCGTGGCGAGCAGGGAGACCTAGAGACATGGCCAATGTGGTTGTCGTCGGCGCCCAGTGGGGCGACGAGGGGAAGGGCAAGATTGTCGATTGGCTGTCGGAGCGCGCCGATGTGGTGGCGCGCTTCCAGGGCGGCCACAATGCCGGCCATACCCTGGTCATCGACGGCGAAGTCTTCAAGTTGAGCCTGCTGCCCTCGGGCGTGGTGCGCCCCGGCAAACTGTCAATTCTCGGCAACGGCGTGGTTATCGACCCCTGGGCGCTGCTCGACGAGGTCGACGCCATCGCCAAACAGGGCGTCGAGATAACACCCGAGAACTTCCTGATTTCCGAGACCGCGGCGCTAATTTTGCCGCTGCACGGCCGGCTCGACCGGGCGCGGGAAGGGCGCATCGGCACCACCGGACGGGGCATTGGGCCGGCCTATGAAGACAAGGTGGCGCGGCGCGGCTTGCGGGTCTGCGACCTCGACGACACGGTCGGACTATCGACCAAGATTGATGACCTTTTGGCTCACCACAATGCTCTGTCACGCGGTTTCGGCCTGCCCGAGGAGGACAAGGACGAACTGCTCGACGCCCTCAAAGCGGTCGCGCCACGGGTTCTCAAGTATGCCGCGCCGGTATGGGAAATCCTCGACGAGGCCCGGCGCAAGGGTCGGCGCATTCTGTTCGAAGGCGCCCAGGGCATCATGCTCGACATCGACCACGGTACCTATCCCTTCGTTACGTCGTCCAACACGGTGGCGGGCCAGGCGGCCGCCGGCACCGGCATCGGCGCCGGCGCCATCGGCTACGTACTGGGCATTACTAAGGCCTACACTACGCGGGTCGGCGCCGGGCCGTTCCCCACCGAGCTCGACGACGACGTCGGGCGCGGCCTGGGCGAGCGTGGTCGTGAGTTCGGCACGGTGACCGGCCGGCGTCGGCGTTGCGGCTGGTTCGACGCGGTTATGGTCCGCCAGGCGGTCAGGATTAGCGGTATGGACGGCATCGCTCTGACCAAGCTCGATGTCCTCGACGGGGTCGAGACCCTGGCGGTTTGTACCGGCTATCGCTACCGGGGCGAGACCATCTCCCGCCTGCCCGCGTCGATGATCGCCCAGGCCGAGGTCGAACCGATTTATGAGCGCCACGAAGGCTGGTCGGAAAGTACCCGCGGCGCTCGGTCCTGGGCCGAACTGCCGGCCAGCGCGGTTAAATATATTCGCCGCATCGAGGAACTTATCGACGCGCCAGTGGCCATGCTGTCGACCAGCCCCGAGCGCAACGACACGATTCTGGTGCGAGACCCGTTCCACGACTGAGCTGGCGCCGAGCGGATGGGCGAAGAGATGAGGAATCACTATTACAAGTCTTGGTGAGTGCTGATCGCTTTGTCGCGCGCAGCATGCGGCCTATTTCCCCCCATTCGATTCGGCGCGAGCATCCAGACATATTGATGAATAATAATAATTTTTCATGCCATGGATAAGATTGCGTTAACGAGCCGTTCGCGGGGTCGCAAAGGCGGCAATCAACTGCTCCATGTCGCGCGGCAAGGCGCTCTCGAACGACAGGGCCGCGCCGCTGGTGGGGTGGTCAAAGGTCAGCGACCAGGCGTGCAGTGCCTGGCGCGAAAACCCGGCGGCCGTGTCACGGGCTTGCGGTGATAGCGCCGCCCGCCGCCGGCCGCCGGCGCGGCCATAGACCGGGTCGCCGATGACCGGGTTGCCGATATGGGCAAGGTGGACGCGAATCTGGTGGGTGCGCCCAGTCTCAAGGCGGCATTCGACCAGACTGGCGGCGCTTTCCATGACGCGCAGCACCCGGTAGTGGGTGACGGCTGCCCGGCCGCCGTCGGCCACCACGGCCATCTTCTTACGATTCTGTGGGCTGCGTCCGATGTTGCCCTCGATGCGGCCCGCCGTCGGGCTCGGCAGTCCCCATATCAGCGCCTGGTACACTCGTGAAAGGCTCCGCGAGGCAAACTGACTGGTCAGTCCCTGGTGGGCGGCGTCGGTCTTGGCCGCTACCATGAGGCCGCTGGTGTCCTTGTCGAGCCGGTGGACGATGCCCGGGCGCATGACACCGCCGATACCTGAAAGACTGTCGCCACAGTGGGCGATGAGGGCGTTGACTAGGGTCGAATCCGGGTTGCCGGCGGCCGGATGTACGACCATGCCCGCCGGCTTGTCGACGACGATGAGAGCGGCATCCTCATACACCACGTCGAGGGCGATGGCCTGGCCCCGGGGCAGGGCCGGGGTTGCCCGGGGTATGGTCAAGTCGAACGCCTCGCCTGGTTTGACCCGATAAGAGGGGTCGGCTATGGTCGCGCCGCTCGATACGACCCGGCTATCCTTGATTAATGACTTGATTCTGGTGCGCGACAGGTCGGGTAGAGCATCCGCGAGAAATTTGTCGAGCCGGACGCCGGCGTCGCCGGGGCCGGCGCGAAGATTCGAAACCTTGTCGTCCTTCAATGCCATGACCACAGACTGGACCCAAACCACGCGCGCGCTCAAGGCCGTCGTCATTGTTCTCGGCGTGCTTATCGCCGTGGGCGTGACGGTCCTGGTAGTCGAGGTGTTTACCCGGCTTGTGAAGCCGGGCGGCGGCGATAGTCCCGAGGGCTTCGCCACGACGGCGGTGGCGCTGTCGGCGGGCGCCCGGGTGATTACCATGACCGGCGAGGACAATACCTTGTCGTTGTTGGTCGAGGGACCCGACGGCCGCCAGCAGGTGATTACCGTGGACCGCCGCGACGGCGCCGTTTTGGGTACCTTGGATTTGACGCCGGAGGAGACCGCACAGTGAATTTCGCCAGCGACAACACCACCGGCGCGGCGCCGGAAATAATGGCCGCTCTCACCGCCGCCAACCAGGGCCAGACCATGCCCTATGGCAACGATGACGCCACCCGGCGGTTGGACGGGGTGTTCAGCGAGCTCTTCGAGACTGATGTCAGAGTCTATCCGGTGGGCACCGGAACCGCGGCCAACGCCCTGTCACTATCGGTTGTCACGCCGGCGTTCGGCGCTGTCTATTGCCACGAGACGGCCCATGTGGCGGTCGACGAGTGTGGCGCGCCGGAGATGTACACCGGCGGCGCCAAGATGATGCCCTTGGCTGGGGACCACGGCATAATGACCCCGGACAGCCTGGCGGTGGCGCTCGACGCGGTGCCTGCGGACGAGGTCCACCACGTCATGCCAGCGGCGCTCAGCATCACTCAACAGACCGAATGCGGCACCCACTATTCGGTGGCCGATGTGGCCGCGCTTTGTAATGTCGCCCACGATAAGGGGCTTGCGGTGCACCTCGATGGCGCGCGCTTCGCCAATGCGGTGGCGGCGCTCGGCTGCGCTCCGGCCGACGTGACCTGGCGCGCCGGCGTCGACATCATGTCGTTCGGGGCAACCAAGAACGGTGCCTGGGCGGGCGAGGCAGTGGTGGTGTTTAAGCCCGAGCTGAACTGCGAGATTGCCCGCCGCCGCATGCGGGCGGGCCATTTGTTCTCGAAAATGCGCTTCGCCTCAGTCCAACTCGAAGCCTACCTCGCCGACGGGCTGTGGCTCGACAACGCGCGCCACGCCAACGACTTGGCGGCGCGCCTCGCCGAGGGCCTCAAGCCGCTGCCTGGAGTCAGCCTGGTCCATCCGGTGGATGGCAACCAGGTCTTTGCCGCGTTGCCCGAGGCGATGGCGTCCGGGCTGCAGGCCGACGGCTATTTGTTCTATGGCTGGGACGCCGGTGGTATCTCGACTGTGCGGCTGGTAACCGCCTTCAACACCAGCGCGGACGATGTCGACGGCTTCATTACTACCGCCGGGCGTTACGTCGCCTAAAAACTCATCGGCGCGCAGTACAGCCGGCGGCGCACCAGGGTGTTGCACAAGGCCTCGGCCGCGTGGGCCAGCGGCCGGCGCCGAGTTGGAAGTAGATTCCCCGGTCGGCGCCCAGGTCAATACGCGCGATGCGCGGTTTCAGGCCGTCCAACACGTCGCCGTGGGCTCGATGCAAGTCCTCCCAGTTGCGCTGGGCCCGCTCGGG
>JAYZAP010000191.1:0-4237 GCA_036339655.1 Pseudomonadota bacterium
CGAAACCCAGAGCCAGGAGAAGCAGGACACCCTGCGCCTCAGTGGAGCCCAACTGCAACTTGTGCCGGCCAAGCCCTACAAGGACCCGGGCAACTATGTGCGGGTCTCGGAACGGGTCGCCGCCGAGCGCGCGAAGACCGAGCCCAACGGCGTGCTATGGGCCAACCAGTGGGACAATCCGGCGAACCGCCGGGCTCACTTCGAGGGTACCGGCCCGGAAATCTGGCGCCAGACCGAAGGCAAGGTCGACGCCTTTGTTTCGGCCATCGGCACCGGCGGGACCTTGTCGGGAACCGGGCTGTTCCTCAAGGATAGCAACCCGGATATTCGCATCGTCCTGGCTGACCCGCCGGGCTCCGCTATGTTCAACAACTTCGCCCACGGTGAATTGAAGTCGGATGGCTCGTCTGTCACCGAGGGTATCGGCCAGGGCCGGATCACCGCCAATGTGGACGGCACACCGGTCGACGACCAGGTGGCGGTCAGCGACACCGACATGCTCGAGATCCTGTTCGATCTGGCCGAGCACGAGGGCCATATTCTCGGCGGCTCAAGCGGCGTCAATATCGCCGGCGCGATCCATACGGCCCGTCAAATGGGTCCCGGCCACACCATCGTCACCATGCTTTGCGATTACGGCCATCGCTACTTCAGCAAGCTGTACAATCCGGCTTTCCTCCGGGCCAAGAACCTGCCGGTCCCCGCATGGCTCGACTAGAGGTTTTGTCATGATCACTGAAAAGATTTTCGAGCAGGACGCCTACGCCAAAAGCTGCGAGGCCACAGTGGTGTCGGCCGGACCGGACGGCATCGAGCTTGACCGCACGGTATTCTACGCCATGGGCGGCGGCCAGCCGGGCGACCGGGGGGTGTTGCGTCTGGCCGGCGGCGAAACCGCCATTGTCGACACCCGCAAGGGCGACAGCCCGGGCGCCATCGTTCACATTCCCGCCGAGGGCGCGTCCCTGCCCGCTCCAGGTGATGGGGTGACCGCCGAAATCGACTGGGACCGGCGCCATCGGCTCATGCGCATCCATAGCTGTCTGCATCTGCTGTGCAGCGTCGTTGGCTGGCCGGTCACCGGCGGCCAAATCAGCGACGGCAAGGGCCGCCTCGATTTTGATATCGAGGACGGCGCCCTCGACAAGCAGGAAATCACCGACGCCATCAACCGCCTGGTGGCGGAAAACCACCCGGTCTCGTCGCGCTGGATCGGCGACGACGAGCTGGCCAGCCAGCCCGACCTGGTCAAGACTATGTCGGTGGCCCCGCCCACCGGCCGGGGCAAGGTCCGGCTGCTTGATATCGACGGCGTCGACCTCCAAGCCTGCGGCGGCACCCATGTGGCCGCGACCGGTGAAATCGGTCCAGTGCGGGTCAGCAAGATAGAAAACAAGGGCCGCCACAATCGCCGCGTGGTCGTGGTTTTCGATACATAACAACAAGCGGACAATTCAATGGCCGACCCCATAGACGCCCTGGTCAGCACCGACTGGCTCGCCGAACGGCTCAATGCACCGGACGTGCGAATTGTCGACGGCTCATGGCACTTGCCCGATGCCGGCCGCGACGGCAGGCAGGAGTATTCCGAGTGCCACCTACCCGGCGCGGTGTTCTTTGACATCGACGATATCGCCGACAATGACAGTGGCCTGCCCCATACCATGCCCAGCCCGGAGAAGTTCTCCAACCGGGTGCGCAAACTGGGGCTCGGCGATGGCGGCCGCATCGTGGTCTACGATTCAGGTAACTGGATGGCGGCGGCTCGGGTGTGGTGGATGTTCCGGGTGTTCGGCCACGAGGATGTCTCGGTGCTCGATGGCGGCCTTGAGAAATGGCGCGCCGAAGGCCGGTCCACAAGCGACGCGCCGGTCATGCCCCGCGACCGCCACTTCACGGCGCGTAAGAATACATTCCTGCTGCGCGACGCCGACCAGTTGCTGGCCAACATCGACAGTGGCCGCGAACAGGTAATTGACGTGCGCTCGGCCGCGCGTTTCGATAGCACCGCCCCCGAGCCCCGCCCGGGTCTGCGCAGCGGCCATATCCCCGGCAGTCTCAATTTGCCATACGCCGCGTTGTTCGACGGCGAGACCCGCGTCCTGTACGATATGGAGACTCTGGGGCGGACCTTCGCCGACGCCGGGGTCGACCTCGGGCGGCCGGTGGTCACAAGCTGCGGTTCGGGAGTTACCGCCTGCGTCACCGCCCTCGCCCTGCACCTGCTCGGTCACCGCGATATCGCTGTATACGACGGCTCGTGGTCAGAATGGGGCAGCCGCGACGACCTGCCCATCGAATCCTGACGTGACGGCGCTTCACATTCGCCCGGTCGAGGATGGTGACAGGACGGCGGTCGCCGCCTTGTGGCATGCCTGCAGCCTGACCAAACCCTATAACCCGCCGGACCGGGACATCGCCTTTTGCCGGGCTTCGCCGACCAGCGAACTGTTCGTCGCCGACGACGACGGCGCGGTCGTGGCCACCGCCATGGCGGGCCACGACGGCCACCGAGGCTGGCTCTATTACGTGGCCGTTGATCCAGCGCTGCGTGGCGAGGGGTTGGCCCGCCAAATGGTCGCCCATGCGGAAGCCTGGCTCGCCGGCCTCGGAGTGCCCAAGGTCAACCTAATCATTTGTGATACCAACGCATCGGTGCAGGCGTTTTACGAAAACATCGGCTACGAAGTCGAACCGCGTACCCAGATGGCCCGCTGGGTGGTCGATAAGCCCGGGGGTTAGGGGCCGCCATGGACGCGTCCGACTGTTACATCGAAACCACGGTCACCTATCTGGAGATGTTCGAGCAGCCGGTGCGGCCGTCGCCGGCGCCGCCCATGGGCAAGCACGCCATTCTGCACGCCGAGCACCCGACGGTGTCATTCTACCGCTATCTCTACCACACCGTGGGTGAACCGTGGACCTGGACCGACCGGCGGATCCTCAGTGATGAAGCGTTGTGCGAAATCATTCATGATCCGCTGGTTGAGATCTACGTGCTTCATATTGGCGGGGTCCCGGCGGGGTTTGTCGAACTTGACAGACGGATCGGCAATGAGGTGGAAATGTGTTTTGTCGGCCTGATGCCGGAATTTACCGGACGCGGCCTGGGCAACTACATGCTCGATTGGGCAATCCACGCGGCCTGGTCGAGTAAGCCGACGCGGGTCTGGCTACACACCTGCGACCTCGACCATCCGCGCGCCCTGCCGCTTTATCAGCGTGCGGGATTCAGCGCCTACAAACGCCAGGTCGAAAAGGTGATGTCGCTCGAGGCGGTGGCTCGGATCGAAGCGCCTAGTGATGGAGAATCTGGCTGAGGAACACCTTGGTGCGCTCGTGCTGCGGATTATTGAAGAACTCAAAGGGCTCATTCTGCTCGACGATATCGCCCTCGTCCATGAATATCACCCGGTCCGCGATGGTCTTGGCAAAGCCCATCTCGTGAGTCACCACGATCATGGTCATGCCGGTGGCGGCCAGTTCGACCATGACGTCGAGCACTTCCTTGATCATCTCGGGATCAAGCGCCGAGGTCGGCTCGTCGAACAGCATGATCTTGGGGTTCATGCAGAGCGAGCGGGCGATGGCCACACGCTGCTGCTGACCACCCGATAGCTGACCCGGAAACTTACTGGCCTGCTCGGGAATCTTCACGCGCTCGAGATAGAGCATGGCCGCTTCGATGGCCTCGGCCTTAGGAACCTTGCGAACCCAGATCGGCCCCAGGGTGAGATTTTCGAGAATTGAGAGATGGGGAAACAGGTTAAAACTTTGGAACACCATGCCCACTTCGCTGCGGATGTGGTCGATGTTCTTGAGGTTTTTGTCGAGAATCATGTTGTCGACGATGATGTCGCCCTGCTGATGCTCCTCAAGACGGTTGATGCAGCGAATGAGAGTCGACTTGCCCGATCCCGAAGGGCCGCAGACGACGATCCGCTCGCCCTTTCGAACCTCGAGGTTGATGTCCTTGAGGACGTGGAAATCGCCAAACCACTTATTGACCTGATTAAGCTCGATAATGACTTCCGACGAAGCCGCGGAGGCTAATTGACCCTGGGTTTCCTGGGTGTCCATGGCTGCCATTTTCTCTCTCCCGATCGTCGCGGATTAACGGTTGGCGCCGGCTGAAAGCTTCACTTCCAGATGGCGGCTGTATTTTGACATCGCATAACAGACGACAAAGAATAGGGCCGCGCCGAAAACCAATGGCTCCTTGTGGAGACCACGCCAC
>JAYZAP010000192.1:0-5024 GCA_036339655.1 Pseudomonadota bacterium
AAGGCGGAAACCAATCGCGCCAACGGGGCGATTTCGAAGGCGGCACTCACCCGGCGCCTCGCCGCCGGCTTATAAAATTATAGTGGCACACAAACAGCGATATTAAATAATATGTTAAAATGAGCGATAACAATCGATTAACGGCTTAATGGAGTGTAAAGCACTAGAACGGTGGAAGCAAAGTTCGATTGACGGCGGTGGACCTCAGAATCGCTCGATGGGTGGGTAGATTTGCGCCGTGAGGTGAGGACGACCCCCTGAACCGGTAGATTGCCTGTCAGTAAATCGCTGCGATCCGCCACATGACAGCCAATTAGGCGGACTGGCGGGACCGCATGTATCGGAGTACCAAGATAATGGCGTCAGAGCTCGTAACTTTCAGTCAAGTTGTCGCCAAGGCCCAGGGGGGGTACCAGGGCGAACAACGACGAAACCGAGGGCTTCGGCAATCGTCAGACGCCGGTGAGCCGGCCGGAGCCGGTCGCCGAGGCCAATATCGCGCCCGGCGACCGCAACTTGGCGACCCAGGTTACCAGCGCCATCGCCGGGCTTCAGGACGCCATGGATTTGGCAATCAAGGCCGGCCTCATTGTCGAACCCGATTTCAAGAGCGTCAGCGGTCGCTTCAACGAGTTCGGCGTGTCGGTCGATTCCTAAAACTGCAGCGTCCAGATTTACCGCAAATTGGCTTGATCATCGACTGACGCCGGTCAGGAGGCGCCTTCGGGCGCCTTTTTATTTGGCATCTCCGGCTGTATCGTCGGGCGCTTGAATCGGAGGGCGGAATGCGCATTGGAATTATCGGCGCCGGCGGTCAGGCGCGGGCCCATGGTGCGGCCGTACAGGTGGTCGGCGACGTCGAGCTGGTCGCCATGGCGGGGCGGGGACGGAAGAGCCTCAAGCGGGCGGCCTCCGAGGTCGGTGCCCAGGCCGTCCAGAGTCCGGCGGCGCTGATCGCCAATCCGGCCATCGATGGGGTGGTCCTGGCCTGTCCCACTGCGCACCACCGTGACTACGCGGTGGCGGCTCTGGAAGCCGGTAAACACGTGCTCTGCGAATTTCCCCTGGCTCCGCACCTGGCTGACGCCGACGCCATGATCGCGGCGGCGCGCAAGGCCAACCGGGTACTCATGGTCGGCCAGATTTTGCGCCATGTGGCGGCCTTCGGCCGGCTCCGCGATATTCTCACCAGCAGCAAACTGGGAAAGGTCGTGGCCGTGTCGACGACCCGCCTGGGCCCTCCCTATTGGCCCGAGGGCGAATTCCTGGCCACCGATCACCACGGCGACGTGGTCCAGGAAATGCTGGCCTTCGATATCGATGTCCTGAACTGGATGTTCGGCATGCCCGACCGGGTGTGGGGCGCTGGCAAGGCAAGCCAGGGTGCCTTCGACCACGTCCACGCCGGCCTACGCTACGGCGACGTCATTGTCGCCGCCGAAGCCAGCGTGCTGCTGCCCCGGGGCGCGACCTTCGCGACCACCTTGCGGGCGACCTGCGAAAAGGGCCTGGTCGAACTCGATTTCCTGTTGCCCCAAGGCGGTCCGGTGGAGATGTGGTTTGCCCAGACCCGATCGGGCGGCAAGCAGAGCGCCGTTCAGGTTGAAGGCGTCGACCCCGACGTGGCTCAGATCAAGGCCTTCAAACGCGCCATCGAGGCCGGGCCGCGGGGCAATGATGTTCTGGCAGAGAGTGCGCGCGACACCCTCGATGTCTGTTTACGGATTGACGCGGCTTTGCGCGCCGGGAACTAAGCCCGCTTGCGCTTCTCGTCTCGGTTCAGGTAGTCGGCGAGATACTGGCCGGTGTAGCTGCCAGCGCAATCAGCGACAACGTCCGGCGGGCCTTCGGCGACGATGCGGCCGCCGTTGTCGCCGCCGCCAGGACCCAGGTCGACAATCCAGTCGGCGGTCTTGATGACCTCAAGGTTGTGCTCGATGACGACCACCGTGTTACCGGTGGAAACCAGGGCGTGGAGCACGTCGAGCAGCTTGCGCACGTCGTCGAAGTGGAGCCCGGTGGTCGGCTCGTCGAGGATGTAGAGGGTGCGCCCGGTGGCCCGCTTGGATAATTCCTTGGACAACTTGACCCGCTGGGCTTCGCCGCCGGACAGGGTGGTCGCCTGCTGGCCGATCTTGATATAGCCAAGACCGACCCGCTGCAGGGTGCCTAGCTTGTCGCGGATCGCCGGCACCGCCTTGAAGAACGCCACCCCTTCGTCGACGGTCATGTCGAGAACCTGGGCGATAGTCTTGTCCTTGAACAGGATCTCTAGGGTCTCGCGGTTGTAGCGCTGGCCCTGGCAGACATCGCACTGGACGTAGATGTCGGGCAGGAAGTGCATTTCGATCTTGATCAGGCCGTCGCCCTGGCAGGCCTCGCAACGGCCGCCCTTGACGTTGAACGAGAACCGTCCCGGCTTGTAGCCCCGGGCCTGGGAATCCGGCAGCCCGGCGAACCAGTCGCGGATCGGTGTGAAGGCGCCGATGTAGGTCGCCGGGTTGGACCGCGGGGTGCGGCCGATGGGCGACTGGTCGATGTCGATGACCTTGTCGAGGAACTCGACCCCGTCGATGCGCTCAAAGGGGCCGGGATGGGTGTGGGCCCGCATCAGGCGCTTGGCCAGGGCGCGGTACAGGGTCTCGATGATCAGGCTCGACTTGCCGCCGCCCGAGACCCCGGTGATACAGGTGAAGGTGGCGAGCGGAATATGGGCGGTGACGCCCTGCAGATTGTGGGTGCGGGCGCCGACGATGGTCAGGCGCTGACCCTTGCGGGCCGCCTTGCCGCGTTGGGTGGGCAGGGGACTCTGCTTGGCCCCGGTGAGGTACTGGCCGGTCAGGCTGTCCGGGCTCGCCATGATGGTGGCCGGCGGCCCCTCGGCGACCACGTGGCCGCCAAGCTCGCCGGCCCCGGGGCCCATGTCGATGACATGGTCGGCGGCAAGGATGGCTTCTTCGTCGTGCTCGACAACGATGACGGTGTTGCCCAGGTCGCGCAGCCGCACCAGCGTTTCCAGCAGGCGGTCGTTGTCGCGCTGGTGGAGGCCGATGGACGGCTCGTCGAGCACGTAGAGAACCCCGGTCAGACCCGAGCCGATCTGGGAGGCCAAGCGGATGCGCTGGCTCTCGCCGCCGGACAGGGTGCCGGAGTTGCGCGCCAGGGTCAGGTATTCGAGGCCGACATTGACCAGGAAGCCGAGACGCTCGTTGATTTCCTTGAGGATGCGCTGGGCGATCTCGCTTTGCTGGGGGGTGAAGCCGGCATCGATACCTGCGAACCATTCCGCCGCCCGCAGGATCGAGAACTGGGTCACCTCGCTGATGTGCTTGCCGTCGATCTTGACCGCCAGGGCCTCGGGCTTGAGCCGGAAGCCGGTGCAGACGTCGCACGGCGCGGCGCTCTGGAAGCGGCCGAGCTCCTCGCGAATCCATGAACTGTCGGTCTCCCGGAAGCGCCGCTCCATGTTGGGAATGACGCCCTCAAACGGTCGCTTGGTCTGATATTTTCGTTGGCCGTCGTCGTAATTCATGGTGATCGGCGTGTCGCCGGAGCCGTAGAGGATGGTGTGGCGCATGGACTCCTTGAGTTCGTTCCACGGCACATTGACGCTGGCCTTGAAGTGGCGCGCCAGGCCGTCGATGGCCTGGGCGTAGTAGGCCGAGGACGAGCCGCGCCACGGCTCGATGGCGCCGTCGCGCAGGGTCCGGGTTTCGTCGGGCACCACCAGGTCCGGGTCAATGTACATCTGGTTGCCGAGGCCGTCGCAGGTCGGGCAGGCGCCGAACGGGTTGTTGAATGAGAACAGCCGGGGTTCGATTTCCTCGATGGTGAAGCCCGACACCGGACAGGCGAACTTGGCCGAGAAGATGGTGATCTCGCCGGTCTCCGCGTTCTCGGCCAGGGCGATGCCGTCGGCCAGGGGCAGAGCGGTCTCCAGGCTGTCGGCGACCCGGTTGCCCAGGCCCTCGCGGACCACGATGCGGTCGACCACCACGGCGATGTCGTGCTTGCGCTTCTTGTCCAGCGCCGGGGCGTCCTCGATGGCATGGATCTCGCCGTCGATCTTGACCCGCTGGAAGCCGCGCTTCATGAGCTCGGCCAGTTCCTTGCGGTACTCGCCCTTGCGCCCGCGCACCATGGGCGCCATGAGGTAGAGCTTGGTGCCCTCGGGCATTTCCATGATCCGGTCGACCATCTGACTGACCGTCTGGCTCTCAATCGGCAGGCCGGTCGCCGGCGAATACGGCACGCCGACCCGGGCATAGAGCAGGCGCATGTAGTCGTAGATCTCGGTCACCGTGCCGACCGTCGAGCGTGGGTTACGCGAGGTGGTCTTCTGCTCGATGGAGATCGCCGGCGACAGCCCCTCGATATGCTCGACGTCGGGCTTCTGCATAAGCTCGAGGAACTGCCGGGCATAGGCCGACAGGCTCTCCACATAGCGGCGCTGGCCCTCGGCATAAATCGTATCGAAGGCAAGCGACGACTTACCCGACCCGGACAACCCGGTAATCACCGTCAGGCTGTCGCGCGGTATCTCGACATCGATACCCTTGAGGTTGTGTTCACGGGCGCCGCGAACACTGATTGTCTTCTGCATGGGACTCGTTTGTGAGCGGTAAATACGTTGGCCGCACTATAGGCGCTGAGGGGCCGGGAAGGCGACTCCGATTCCTGCGCCGCGGCTGCTTTTCCTACACTTCCTCGTCAAACAGTGAGCCGATCATCTTGTCGGCGGTGGAGACGGCGGCGACGTTGGCTTCGAAGGCGCGGCGGGCGGCGATTAGGTCGCCGCTGTCGCGCGTGAGTTGGGCATTAGCCTGGAGCGCCGTGCTGGCGGCTTCCATGGTGGTCGGTCCGAAATTGGTCTCGGGCGGGCTGACCGGTTTGGGATCCAGGGGGCGAAAGCCGGTTGTGTCCACTGTGCCGTCGCGCAGGTTGACCACCTTGCCTGACGGCGCTGTCTGACTCTGGGCTGGGCGCCGGGCCGCGACGGTCGTGCCGCCGAGGGCGGAACCGAT